>RFIV01000295.1 GCA_003695085.1 Gammaproteobacteria bacterium | reverse complement strand
GGGAGATGTCACGGACGTGTCTCTGGCGCTGTCCCTGCACGCCCCGAATGATGCGCTGCGTGATGAGCTGGTGCCGCTCAACAAGAAGTATCCGATTGATGAGGTGCTGGAGGCGTGTCGCCGATATCTGGGCAAGCTGCAGGACAAGCGGCGCGTCACAGTCGAGTATACGCTGATTGAAGGCGTCAATGACCAGCCGGCCCATGCACGGGAACTGACCAAGGTGCTGCGCGGGCTGCCCTGCAAGCTCAACCTCATACCCTTCAACCCGTTTCCGTTGAGTGATTACAGGCGTCCGTCACGCCAGGCTGTCTTGCGCTTTCAGGAGATCATGTCAGGCGCAGGATACATCACTACCATTCGTACCACGCGGGGTGATGATATTGACGCCGCATGCGGTCAGCTGGTCGGCCGCGTCGAGGATCGAACGCGCCGCAGCCAGAAGTATATCGCCACGACCGCATCAGCTCCGGCCTTGTCGGACCAGATTCAGCAGGCACAATGGCCCAATGGATAGTTGGCAGGAGGCAGAATCGTGAAGCTCGGAGTATGTGGACTGTTCCTGATACTGACACTGGCCGGGTGTGTCACCACTGTAAACGATCCGCTCACAGCCAAGGCTTCAAGTAAAAAGGCGGTGGAGGAGTATGTTAATCTTGGATTGGGGTACTTTCAGCAGCAGCAATATGACCTCGCCATCAAGCGACTGAGGCGCGCGCTTGAAATCGACCCCGGCAACCCCCGTGCGCTGTCTGCCCTGGCCCTGGTTTATCAGGCCCAGCAGGAGCCCGAGCTGGCAGAAAAAACCTTCCTGGACGTGATTCGTGAACACCCGGAATTTACCCAAGGGCGCAGCTACTATGCCGCCTTTCTCTATCAGAATGATCGACTGGAAGACGCTCTGGCCCAGCTGCGCGAAGCAAGCAATGATGTGGAGTATGAAGGGCGGGCGTTACTGTTTTTTAACATCGGACAGATCGAGCGGCGGTTGGGGCATAATGAGAGGGCCATTGAGGCCTATCGCAAGTCTTTGGTGCTCAATCCGGCCCAGCCCAGGGTGCGCCTGGCGCTGGCATTTGCGTACTCGGAATCCGGTCAGCATGAGCAGGCCTGGAAGGCTTTCCTGCAATACCGGGAGAGTGTGCGCCGGGGGCTGGCGCGTCACTCGGCAGCCAGCGTGGCGCTGGGAGTCCGTACCGCGCGGGCTCTGGGACTGAAAGATGAGGAAGCGTCATTGTTGCTGTTGCTGAAAAATCAATACAGGAACTCGAAAGAAGCCCGGGATCTGCTAGGGGAGCCTTGATCGCGCATGAGCAAGCATACACCAGACATGCCTGAAGATGTGTCCGTCACTCCGGTTGGTGTGCGACTGCGTCAGGCACGTGAAGCCGCGGGACTGACAGCACGGCAGGTTGCGGACCGGCTGCATATTATCCTGCGATTCGTGGAGGCGATAGAACAGGACGATCACGACGCCCTTCCGGGCACCGTGTTTCTGAAAGGGTATGTGCGTGGCTACGCCGAACTGCTCTCGCTTGACCCCGAGCCCCTCCTGGCAGATCTGGATACTCAACTTTCCATGCAAGGCAAGGTGACGACGGAGCAACAGCCGCAGTCGGACCGTGCCCGGATGCGCCGCAAGGGACTGTGGATGTTTGTTCTGATTGTCGTCGGGGCGATTGGATTTGCATTCTGGCAGGGTCAATCTGGGCAGGAGTCGTCCGGCGAGGCCGAGTCAGCCGTCCAGGCGCCTCCGGCCGTGACCGAACCCGGTCAGCCAGGGGCGCGGTCAGGTGATGTTATGGCTCCTGATCAGAAGGCTTCGCAGGAGACGATGCAAAGCAAGCCTGACACGCAGCCAGACGCAGAGGTCGAGAGTGCTGTGCCGGCCGTTGAGGCCTCTGCAGAAGAGCCGGTGGCGGATCTTCAACCGGTACAAGGCGAAACGCCGAACCGACAGGGCGTCGGCGAAGCCGCTCAAGTTGAGGCCACTGCGCAGGATGAAGCGGCGGACGAGGCGATTCAGGTTCTCCCGGTTGAGGCGCAATTGGTAGCGGTCTTTGAAGACCGCTGCTGGTTTGATGCCCGCACCGGTGACGGGCAACGGGAAGTGGGGCTGTTCAAGGCAGGCGATGTGGTGCGGTTGTCCGGTGCCTTCCCACTATCCGTGATAGTCGGAAATGTTGAAGCCGTAACCTTGCGTGTGAATGACATTCCGGTCGATTTCAGCCGTTTCAGGGTGCGTAACAAGCGCGCCGAATTTCAACTGACCGCCGAAGCACTGGTGAGTGAATAATGAACTGTGCATCTCCCATCGTACGTCGCAAGACGCGTCAGATTCATGTAGGCAATGTACCCGTGGGAGGCGACGCACCCATTACGGTGCAGAGCATGACCAACACACCCACGCACGATGTGGCAGCCACGGTTGCACAGATTCGCCGGCTTGAAGAGGCGGGTGCGGACATGGTGCGTGTTTCCGTGCCTGATATGGAGGCCGCCGAGGCCTTTGGAAAAATCCGTCAGGAAGCTCGGATTCCGCTGATCGCCGATATCCACTTTGACTACCGGATTGCTCTGGCCGTCGCGGAGAAGGGGGCGGACTGCCTGCGTATCAACCCCGGCAACATTGGTCGGGAAGACCGGGTTCGGGCTGTCATCGACAGCGCACGCGATCATGGCATCCCCATTCGCATTGGTGTCAATGCCGGCTCGCTTGAAAAGGATTTGCAGAAGAAATATGGCGAACCCACACCGGACGCACTGGTCGAGTCGGCCATGCGCCACATCGATATTCTGGATCGCCATGACTTTCAGGAGTACAAGATCAGCCTCAAGGCTTCGGATGTATTCATGACCGTCGCGGCGTATCGCAAGCTGGCCACCCAGATCGAGCAGCCGTTCCACCTTGGCATTACCGAGGCAGGTGCGTTGCGTGGCGGAACCGTGAAATCTGCCATTGGCCTGGGCATCCTCTTGATGGATGGCATCGGCGACACCCTGCGGGTTTCGCTTGCGGCGGATCCGGTGGAAGAAATCAAGGTGGGATTCGAGATCCTCAAGAGTCTTAAACTGAGGAGCAAGGGTATCAATTTTATTGCGTGCCCGAGCTGCTCGCGCCAGAACTTTGATGTGATCGGAACCATGAATGCACTTGAGGCCCGCCTGGAAGATGTAACGACGCCTCTTGATGTGGCCGTGATCGGCTGCGTGGTCAACGGCCCCGGTGAGGCGCGCGAGGCCGACCTGGGCATTACCGGGGGATCGCCCTCCAATCTGGTGTATGTAAAGGGTACGCCGGATCACAAGCTGAACAACGATGCACTGGTGGATCATTTCGAGAAACTGATCCGCGAGCATGCTGCCGCCAGGCAGGCTGAACTCGACCGGCTGATCGCCAAAGACTGATTTGAACTTGAGAGGTAACCGACGTTGGCCCGTATCCAAGCCATTCGCGGGATGAATGATCTGCTGCCCGGCCAGACGCCGGCGTGGCGTTATCTGGAGAATACAGCGGCGGAGGTGTTCAGCCGCTATGGTTATGACGAGATTCGGACACCGGTTCTGGAGCAGACCGAACTCTTCAAGCGCTCCATCGGCGAAGTGACTGACATCGTCGAAAAGGAGATGTACACCTTCGAGGATCGCAACGGTGACAGCCTGACGTTGCGTCCCGAGGGCACGGCAGGCGTGGTGCGTGCGGGTGAACAACATGGCCTGTTGTTCAATCAGGTGCAGCGGTTGTGGTATCGCGGCCCCATGTTCCGGCACGAGCGTCCTCAGAAGGGGCGTTATCGTCAGTTTCACCAGATCGGCGCCGAATGCTTTGGCATGGCCGGCCCGGACATTGATGCAGAAGTCATCCTGTTGACGGCGCGTCTCTGGAAGCACCTGGGACTGACCGAGCATGTGCGGCTGGAGCTCAACTCACTGGGTTCGAACGAAGCCCGTGCGCGCTATCGCGATGCGCTGGTGTCCTACCTGCGTCAGTACGAGTCCGATCTGGACGAGGACAGCCGCCGACGACTGAACACCAACCCGCTGCGCATCCTGGACACCAAGGACCCGGAGACGCGCAAGATTCTGACGGATGCACCGGTGCTGACCGACTATCTGGACGAGGCGTCCCGAGCGCATTTTGAAGGCCTGTGTCAGGCACTGGATGCCTGTGGGGTGCGCTACGTGGTAAACCCTGCGCTGGTGCGTGGGTTGGATTATTACTGCCTGACGGTCTTCGAATGGGTGACGGATGCGCTGGGTGCCCAGGGCACGGTATGTGCCGGAGGCCGTTATGACGGGCTGGTTGCCCAGCTTGGGGGCAAGCCCACTCCGGCTGTTGGATTCGCCATGGGGGTGGAGCGCCTGATTCTCATGCTCGAATCCCTCGGCCTGCTGCCCGAAGATATCAATCCTGCACCGGATGCAGCTGTGATCGCCGTGGGCCAGGGGACGCAGACGTATGCCCTGACGGTCGCGGAAGACCTGCGCACTGCGCTGCCCGCAGCCCGGATTCAGCAGATCTGTGGCGGGGGCTCATTCAAGAGTCAGATGAAGAAGGCGGACAAGAGTGGTGCCCGCTGGGTACTGATTATCGGGGAGAATGAGGCGGCGGCCGGTCAGGTTACTGTCAAGCCCCTGCGCGCCGAAGGCGAGCAACAGACGCTGGAAAAAAACGCCGTAAATGCATATCTTGCACGTTGCCTTGGCATCGAAGCAGAAAAGTCTTAAGAGGAGAACCTGCGTGGACATGCGCTCAGAAGAAGAACAGATTCAGCTGATCAAGAACTGGTGGAAGGAAAATGGCACCAGCCTGATGATCGGGGTCGGCCTGGCCCTGGCAATTGTGTTTGGCTGGAAGGCTTGGCAGCAGTATCAGACCGAGCAGAAGTATCAGGCCTCGCTGCTTTATCAGGAGGCTCTGAATCTGGTTGCGACCACTTCTCAACCCGGTGCCACCGAGGCTCAGCGTGCAACCGCCGCTTTCAAGATCGAAAGTCTGGAAAAGCAGTTTGGTGATACGGCTTATGGCCAGCTTGGCCAATTGCTCAAGGCCCGGTTGATGATGGATGAGGGCAAGGCCGAAGAGGCTGAAGCGGTTCTGGAAAAACTGTCCGCTACGGTCCAGGATCCGGCGATCAAGACGCTGGTCGGCCAGCGTCTGGCACTGTCTCGTGCTGCAAAAGGTGAGTATGACGCTGCGCTGGCTCTGTTGACAGTTGGGGAAGAGAGTCCTTTCTTCGGCGCCAGCCAGGAGCTGCGGGGCGATATTCTCAAGATGAAAGGCGATCGCCCTGCGGCCAAAAAGGCGTATGAAGCCGCCCGCGAAGCGTATACCAAGGCTGGCATGGGCGCCCAATTGGTCGAGCTGAAACTGGAAGACCTGGCGGATGTGTAAGTACGTGCGGCGCCTTGGGGCGCTGTGCCTGGCGGCTTTGCTGCTCGCAGGCTGCGGCTCCGAAGCTGTGCGCCCCCCACCTGCCGAGCTGAAGCCATTCACAGCGGTTGATCGGCTGGATGAAGTCTGGTCTGCGGATATCGGCAGTGATATCGGTAAACTGCAGTTGCGCCTGGAACCGGTCGTCGTGGAGGATCGCATTCTCGCCGTGAGCCGGGACGGTGAGCTGAGCGTTCTGGAGGTCGCTTCCGGTCGCGCCCTTTGGAACCTGGATCTGGACGAGCCGTTACTGGCGGGCGTCAGCACCGATGGTGTAAATGCCTTTGTGACCACCCGGGCGGGTGAACTGATTGCCATCAGCCTGGCCGATCAGAAGGTGGCCTGGCGCACATCCCTGCCGAGCGAGGTGGTTACCCGGCCTGGTGTGGGGGGAGGGCGTGTGTATGTCTATGTCATCAACGGTAACGTCATGGCATTTGACGCGCGCACCGGGCAGCGTGTCTGGCAGCAGCAGGTGACCGAACCCAATCTTACACTGCGGGGCACTGCGCCTCCGGTTTGGTCTGCAGGGCGTGTCTATGTGGCGACCTCATCCGGGCGGGTGCAGGCGCTGGACGCCGATACGGGCGCCGTTATCTGGAGCACACCGGTGGCCGAACCCACGGGCAGGACACTCCTGGACAGGCTCGTGGATGTCGATGGCGGGCTGAGCCTGCATCGCGGGGTTCTCACCGCATTGGGTTATCAGGGCAACCTGATTCAGATAGAAATGGCCAGTGGCCGGAAGCTCTGGAATACGCCGGCCTCTGGCTATACGACGCCGGCGGTGACCGACGATCTGCTCGTGATTACCGAGGATAACGGCGACGTGCGCGCGTGGAACAACCGCACCGGTGAATTGCTTTGGCATACCAGTGAACTGGCCTGGCGGGATCTGAGTGCCCCGGTCATCTGGCGTGGGCGTGTTGTTGTGGGGGATTTCGAAGGCTATCTGCATGTACTGGATGCCGGGAACGGGCAGCTCAGGGGGCGGTTGAAAGTGGATTCGGCTGCCGTACGTGTGCGCCCTCAGATGGTGGAAGAAGATCTGCTTGTTCAGACGCAGGGTGGCGACCTGATCAGAATCACTCTGGAGAATGATGACGCATGACCACTGGGACGCCTGTTGAAACAATTGAAGCGCCGCGTGTTGCGCCTCCCGTCATCGCGCTGGTTGGGCGCCCGAATGTGGGCAAGTCGACGCTCTTCAACCGGTTGACCCGTTCGAAGGACGCCATTGTTGCCGACTTTGAAGGACTGACCCGGGATCGCAAGTACGGTGAGGGCGAATTCAACGGTAAGCGCTTCATTGTGGTGGATACCGGGGGCATAACCGGAGATGAAACCGGTATTGATGCGGCCATGGCGCAGCAATCCTATTCGGCCATGGATGAAGCCGATGTCGTCCTGTTCGTGGTGGATGCCCAAAGCGGTTGCACGGCTGCAGATGAGGTGGTGGCGGATGCTCTGAGGCGTCGGGGCAAGACATGTCATCTGGTCGTCAACAAGGTGGACGGCCTGCAGCCAGAAGCAGCAGCGGCAGAGTTTTTTGCCCTGGGCGTCGGGGAGGAGGTGTTCTACACGTCTGCTACCCACAACCGGGGGATCCGCTCCATGCTGGAAGTGTTGCTGGAGCCTTTGCCTGTGGCGTCGGATTCGGATGAGCCGGGGGACAGCATCCGCGTCGGGATCATCGGTCGTCCCAATGTGGGCAAGTCCACATTGGTCAACCGGCTGCTGGGTGAAGAGCGCGTGGTGGTCTTTGATCATCCCGGAACCACCCGCGACTCGGTATACATTCCCTATGAAAGACAGGGGCGACGCTACACCCTCATTGACACGGCAGGCGTGCGGCGGCGCAAGAACGTGGACCTGCATGTAGAGAAGTTTTCCATTATCAAGACACTGCAGGCCATTTCCGATGCTCATGTGGTGGTACTGGTGGTGGATGCCCGGGAAGGCATCGTCGATCAGGATCTGCACCTGCTGGGCTATGCGCTGGAGAAGGGGCGCTCGCTCATCATTGCCATCAACAAGTGGGATGGCATGGACCCGGACCAGAAGGCGCATGTCAAGGCGCAGGTCGAATTGCGGCTGGGTTTCGTGAACTGGGCGCCTGTGCACTTCATTTCGGCTTTGCATGGCACGGGCGTTGGCCACCTGTATGACTCCATTCATGATTGTCATGCATCGGCCTTTGCCAAGTGGAGCACGCGTCAGCTGACAGATCTCCTTCATGATGCAGTGTCCGATCATCCACCGCCGCTGGTGCGGGGGCGTAGGTCCAAGCTGCGCATGGCCCATCAGGGGGGCAGCAATCCGCCGCGTGTTATTGTGCACGGCAATCTGGTGGATGAACTCCCGAACAGCTACAAGCGCTATCTCGAGAATGTTTTTCGAAAGGTGCTGGGGGTGGTTGGCAACCCGGTGCGCTTCGAGTTTCGCTCCGGTGAGAACCCGTTTGCGGGGCGTGTAAACAAACTGACGCCACGTCAGCAACGCAAGCGTGCGCGCCTGGTTCAGCATGTCAAGAAACAGGAGAAGAAGCGCAAGAAGAAAAAGAAACAGGGCGGCTGAACGGCGAGAGAGCAGAAGGGGTGACGACCAGACGGGTGCCAGGTGGCACCCGTTTGTCGTTTTACTGAGTGGCCTGCACGGCTGTCAGGGCAATGGTAAAGACGATGTCATCCACCAGTGCACCGCGTGACAGGTCATTGACCGGCTTGCGCAAACCTTGCAACATCGGACCGATACTGACCACGTTGGCGCTGCGCTGCACCGCCTTGTATGTGGTATTGCCCGTATTCAGATCCGGGAAGATGAAAACGGTCGCCTGGCCTGCCACCGGACTGTTCGGGGCTTTCAGGCGCGCAACATCGGCATTGGCTGCGGCATCATATTGCAGCGGCCCGTCAATCAGCAGGTCCGGGCGCCGCTGCTTGGCCAGCTGTGTCGCCTGTCGCACCTTTTCCACATCCTCGCCACTGCCAGAGGTCCCGGTGCTGTAGCTGATCATGGCCACCCGTGGCGTAATGCCGAAGAGGGCGGCAGAATCGGCAGACTGGATGGCGATATCGGCGAGCTCTTCGGCGTTGGGGTCCGGGTTGATGGCACAGTCTCCGTACACCACCACCTGATCCGGCAGCAGCATGAAAAAGACCGAGGAAACCAGCTTGGCGTCCGGACGGGTCTTGATCAGCTGCAGGGCCGGCCGGACAGTGTTGGCGGTGGTGTGGACGGCGCCGGAAACCAGTCCGTCAACATCATCCTGAGCCAGCATCATGGTGCCGAGTACCACGTTGTCCTCCAGTTGGGCTTCTGCCATCTGGGGCGTCAGGCCCTTGTGGCGGCGCAGCTCTACCATGGGTGCGATATAGCGCTGACGTACACTGTCCGGGTCGATGATTTCAATCCCGTCGGGCAGCTCGATGCCCTGAGCTTCGGCGACGCTCCGGATCGTTCCGGGCTTGCCCAGCAGGACGCATCGGGCGAGGCCGCGCTCCTGGCAGATGGCTGCGGCCCGTACTGTACGGGGTTCATCCCCTTCTGGCAGCACAATCCGCTTGCCCGCTGCCCGGGCGCGCTTGCTCAGATCGTGCCGGAAGGCCGCCGGAGACATGCGCTGCCGCCGCGGTACCTGAACCTGCTCGATAAGGCGGCGCACATCCAGCGCACTGGCCACGGCGTCAAGGACACGCTCGACGCGTTCGAGGTCGTCTACAGGCACCTCGGTATTCATCCGCGACAGGAGGTTGGCCGTGGAGTAGGAGTCATGGTGGGTGGACAATACCGGCAGTCCGGTTTCGAACGCCTTTTGGCACAGCCTGAGGGTGCGCGGGTCGGGCTGCAGGTTGCCTGTCAGAATCAGCCCGGCCAGAGGCCGTCCGATCAGGGCCGCCATGGACGTGGCTATCAGTACATC
>RFIV01000037.1 GCA_003695085.1 Gammaproteobacteria bacterium | reverse complement strand
TTTCATCCAGAGACGATGCTCAGCTGACGCTGGGCTCGGACTGGAATGAAGTCCCCCCGGAAGACAACCTCATCCTGCGCGCAGCCCGGCACTTGCAGAAAGAGGCGGGGGTACGCAGAGGCGCACACATCGAACTGGTCAAGCGTCTGCCCTCAGGGGGCGGCGTAGGGGGTGGCAGCTCGGACGCGGCAACCACACTGCTGGCCCTCAATGCACTGTGGGGCTGCCACATTCCCCTCGAACACCTGGCAGAAATGGGGCGCTCACTGGGCGCAGACGTCCCGGTTTTCGTCTGGGGCCGGACCGCATGGGCCGAGGGTGTGGGCGAAGAGCTGACGCCTGTTGAACTGCCTGAAACCTGGTACGTTGTCATCAAGCCATCCGTGCATGTCAGTACCGCAAAAATTTTTTCGCATCCCCTGTTGACAAGGGACACCCCAAAGATGAAAATAGCGCCCGCTTTTGAGGGAGACGTTATCGGACGCAATGATTGTGAAGCGGTAGTGTCTTCACTTTATCCTGAAGTCAATCAGGCTCTGAAGTGGCTCTCAAGATACGGCAACGCAAGACTGACGGGAACCGGAGCCTGCGTCTTTGCCGGATTGAATTCCGCCCGGGATGCTCAACGCATCTTGACTGACCTACATGACACTATGGTAGGATTCGTCGCCCGAGGCGTAAATCGGTCGCCAGTCCATCAAGCACTGGCGAACTGGAAAGCGACTTGAAGAGCGCTGCCAACATGAATACTGGGGTGTCGCCAAGCGGTAAGGCAACGGGTTTTGATCCCGTCATGCGCAGGTTCGAATCCTGCCACCCCAGCCACTCTTCCAGATCCTCATACGATGCCCAAGCCTAACCATCCCGAACACGAGAAGGTGCCCATTGTGTCCAAGCTGATGGTCTTTTCCGGTAATGCCAACCCTGACCTTGCCCGCAAAGTGGCAGACACCCTGAACATTCCGCTCGGTGACGCCACTGTCGGCAAGTTCAGTGACGGCGAAGTCATGGTCGAAATCAACGAAAATGTACGCGGACGCGATGTTTTCATCATCCAGCCCACGTGCCAGCCGACCAATGACAATCTCATGGAGCTGGTGGTCATGGCCGATGCCCTGCGCCGCGCCTCAGCCGGACGCATCACCGCTGTTATCCCCTACTATGGTTATGCCCGCCAGGACCGACGTCCTCGCTCCTCGCGTGTACCTATCAGCGCCAAGGTTGTGGCCGACATTCTGACAGGCGTGGGCATCAACCGCGTACTGACCGTTGACCTGCACGCCGACCAGATCCAGGGCTTCTTCCACATCCCGGTGGATAACGCCTACGCCACGCCGGTCATGCTGGACGACATCGAGCGCAAGCAACTGGATGACTTTGTCGTCGTCTCGCCGGACGTCGGTGGGGTCGTACGTGCACGTGCCTTTGCCAAGCGCCTCAACGATGCCGACCTGGCCATTATCGACAAGCGTCGCCCGCAGGCCAACGTAGCTCAGGTCATGCATATCATTGGTGACGTGTCAGGCAAGACCTGCATTCTGGTGGACGATATCGTCGATACCGCTGGCACCTTGTGCAAGGCCGCCAATGCCCTGAAAGAGCAGGGAGCCACCAAGGTTCTGGCCTACATTACTCACCCGGTTCTGTCTGGCCCGGCCATCGAAAACATCGAAAATTCAACACTGGACGAGCTGGTGGTCACCGACACCATTCCGCTGAGTGACAACGCACGGAAATGTGGTAAAATCCGCCAGCTCACTCTGGCAGGCCTGCTGGCTGAATCCATTCGCCGGGTCTGTAACGAAGAATCCATCAGCGCGATGTTCCGTTAAACCTCGCGTACATGGGCAACGCCCTGCCAGCCTGGTCGCGGGTTGGCAGGGTTTGATTTTTTAACAGGAGATACAACATGTCAGATATCAAGTTCAATGTGTCCGTTCGCGACGTTCAAGGGAAGGGTGCGAGCCGCCGCCTGCGTCGCGAAGGCAAGGTTCCGGGCATCCTCTACGGTGGCGACAAGGCCCCTCTGAACATCAGCATCCCCGAAAACGAGCTGATGAAAGTGCTGGACAACGAAGCCTTCTACTCTCACGTCATCGAGCTGAATATCGGTGAAGAAAAGGAGCGCGCCATCCTGAAGGATCTGCAGCGCCACCCGTACAAGCCGACCGTACTGCACGCCGACTTCCTGCGTGTGGTCAAGGGCCACAAGATTACCGTTAACGTTCCGCTGCACTTCGTCAACGAAGACAAGTGTGACGCCATCAAGAACCAGGGCGGAAAGGCCGCTCACCTGCTCAACGAAGTGGAGGTGGAAGTACTGCCCTCCCAGCTGCCTGACTACATCGAGGTCGACATGGCTGACCTGAAGATGGAGCAGATCCTGCACCTGTCCGACATCAAGCTGCCTGAAGGCTGCACACTGGTCGAGCTGGCCAAGGGTGAGGGACACGACCTGCCGGTTGTTGCCATCCACAAGCCCAAGGGCAGCGACGCTGCTGCTGAAGAAAGCGAAGGCGGAGAAGACGCGGCCGAGTAATACATGCCCGCACTTCAGGCCATCATCGGGCTGGGCAACCCCGGCCCTCAATATGCTGCAACGCGCCACAATGCTGGCGCGTTGTGGGTTCAGCACCTGGCCGAAAGGCACTTTGCCAGCCTGCGCCCGGAGAAGCGTTTTCACGGGCTCTACGGCAAGATGCGCATCCAGGGCCAGGATATTCACCTGCTGTTCCCCCAGACCTTCATGAACCGCAGCGGTCTGGCCGTTCAGGCACTGGCCAACTATTACCGGCTCCCCGCCGAAGCCATTCTCGTCGCCCATGACGAGCTGGATATTGCGCCGGGCGAAGTCCGCCTCAAGCGTGGTGGCGGGCACGGCGGACATAACGGCCTGCGGGACATCATCAAGGCGCTGGGCAACCAGAAGGACTTTGCCCGCCTGAGACTGGGCATCGGTCATCCCGGAGACAAGAACCGGGTTGCCGATTACGTACTTCACGCATTCAGCAAAACCGAGTGGTCGCACCTTCAGCACGTCTTCGATACCCTCGATCCGCTGCTGGAAGCCATTCTGAAGGATGACTGGGCCCGTCCCATGAACATCCTGCACAGCCTGCGACCCTGACCAGGAGGACTCTTCCATGGGATTCAAATGCGGCATCGTCGGCCTGCCCAACGTGGGCAAGTCCACGCTTTTCAACGCGCTGACCAAGGCCAATATTGAAGCGGCCAACTTTCCCTTCTGCACCATTGAACCGAACACCGGGGTGGTGCCCATGCCTGACCCAAGGCTCGATGTACTGGCGGATATCGTCAAGCCCCAGCGCGTCCTGCCCACGACCATGGAATTTGTCGATATCGCCGGCCTGGTTGAGGGGGCATCCAAGGGAGAAGGCCTGGGCAACCAGTTCCTGGCCAACATTCGCCAGACCGACGCCATTGCTCACGTCGTGCGCTGCTTCGAAGACAGTAACGTGGTGCATGTAGCGGCCAAGGTGGATCCAGCGGCCGATATCGAAGTCATCAACACGGAACTGGCGCTGGCCGACCTTGAGACCGTGGAAAAGGCCATCAAGCGTGTCACGCGGGCGGCCAAGGGCGGGGACAAGGAGGCCAAGGCCCTGCTCGCCATCATGGAAGACAAGCTGTTGCCAGTACTCAACGAAGCGCGCCCGGTGCGCAGCCTGGAGCTGACCGAGGATGAGCACAAGGCCATTCGCGAACTGTGTCTGCTGACAACCAAGCCGACCATGTACATCGCCAACGTGGACGAGGATGGATTCGAGGACAACCCACACCTGGACAAGGTACGGGAAATTGCAGCCAGTGAAGGGGCTCAGGTCGTCGTCATCTGCAACAAACTGGAAGCCGAGATTGCCGAGCTTGAAGATGAAGAGCGACAGGAATTCCTTGCCGATCTGGGCATGGAGGAACCGGGACTGGACCGTGTAATCCGTGCCGGGTACAAGCTTCTGGGGCTGCAAACCTACTTTACTGCCGGCGTCAAGGAAGTGCGTGCATGGACGGTGCCGGTGGGTGCCACCGCGCCACAGGCCGCCGGGGTCATTCACACGGATTTCGAACGCGGTTTTATCCGTGCCGAAGTGGTCAGCTACGATGACTTTGTCGCCTGCGGGGGTGAACAGGGAGCGAAAGACGCAGGCAAGTGGCGTCTGGAGGGCAAGGATTACATCGTTCAGGATGGTGACGTCATCCACTTCCGGTTCAACGTCTGAACAATCCCTGACCGGGGGCGAAAAAACACTCCGAAGGTGTTGACAGCCCCCGGAAAGAACATTAAATTACGCGCCCATACACTGATCCGCGGATCAGTTGCTCTTTAAAACAGGTGATCACACCACACAGATGCCGAGGTGGTGAAATTGGTAGACACGCTAGCTTCAGGTGCTAGTGGGGGCAACCCCGTGGAGGTTCAAGTCCTCTCCTCGGCACCACTTCCCTTAAGGCAGTCCTGTCAAGCTGTATCAGCAATGCTTCAACCCGAGCTTCACCTCAATACGCCTTTCTGACGCATGTTCCAGGCATGACCAGCTCTCTCCTGCGCCCGCACTTGAAAGACGCATCCGCCCTGATCGCTTGAATTTGATCGTCCGGCACCGCATGATGGGAGCATGAGCAAGACCGACATGCATCCGACATCCGGCCCTAACGCCTCCAGCCACCGGGCTCAAAGTGACCCCGAAGCGCTGCGCCAGCTGCGTGACCGGCTCAACAGACTGGCGAACGCGCTGGATAGCCGCTATCGTATTCCCGGCACACGCATCCGCTTTGGCTGGGACAGTATCGTGGGACTGGTGCCCATCGCCGGCGACCTGCTGACCGCCCTGCTCGGCGGCTATATCATCACTCAGGGCTACAAGGCCGGCGCGCCGAGAAAGCTGCTTCTGAAAATGGCGGCCAACACCCTTCTCGATCTCTTCGGCGGCAGCCTCCCCATCGTGGGGGATGCGTACGACATCCTTTGGCGCTCGAATCAGCGCAATGTAAAGCTCCTCGAAGGCTGGCTCAACGCGCGTATCCAGCCCGCAAACGAGGAGGAGCGGTCTCTGGTGCGGGTACTGGTCGTCGCATTGCTGCTGGGAGTGGGAGGTCTCTTTGCCTGGAAGGGGCTCAGCTCAGGGACATTCAAGCCCTGAAACCCAGCCACCAGGCTTAATCTGGCCTTAAGCCTCGCACGGCATACTTTCAAGCGCTTATCAGAGTTTTTCGTCTTCCGGCGTGTCATCGACACGCCTTTTTTATCAACACCACGTTCGGCCCGGGGTGCTCGCACGCTCCCCCCACCTGCTCAGCCCAGCATTCAAAGGTGTGCCGGGCAAAGAACACCACATGCGTCGGGTCTCGCCGGTAATGCCACGTCTCGAAGGGTGGCGCATCATCCAGCAATCCGGTCATGATCCCCAGCCAGCCGCCCGGCTTCAGGCGTGCCCACAGCCTGTCCAGCTCAGTACGCGGTGCGTGCAAGTGTTCCGTCACTTCAGTGCAGGTAATGAAGTCATAGGTGCGTGCAAGCTGTCGCGCATCGGGCCAGAATGCCGGGTCATAGACAGCCATCTTCATTCCCGCACCGAGCAACAGGTTGGCCAGAGCGGGCCCCGGTCCGCACCCAAAGTCCAGTCCCCGCATGCCCGGAGTGAGCTTGCCCAGCAAGGGCTCCGCCAGCCGGGACAGGAACCGCCGGTAGCCTTCGTCAAACACATCATTTTCGTGGGTGAGGTAGAACGCCCGCTCCTCCGCCTGATCCAGCCTCAGGGCAGGATCCAGCCAGATGAGGTCACAGGCATGACAGCGCAGGTAGTGACGCTCATCAGGCGTGGAAAAGGGTGCCCCCGGCTGCCCGCACATCAGACAGTTCATCACCAACCGGCCTCTGACTCAGAACGAATCCGGCATTTTACGCTACGCGCACTCCCCACCAAACCCCGGGGCGGAACTTTCCCTAC
>RFIV01000294.1 GCA_003695085.1 Gammaproteobacteria bacterium | reverse complement strand
CTCTATGTGCCATGGAAGCGCGCGATGGAAACCGCCCGCTCGGGGAAGTATGCGGCCACATCTTTCTGGTTCTACTCACAAGATCGTGAAGCGGATTTCATTCATTCCGACCCGGTCATGAACATGAAAACCGTGTTCTTTCACCTTCGCACCACGCCGGTTCCCGAGGACTGGTCCTCGCTTGAGCAGCTGAGAGGGTTTCGGATAGGTGCCACACGCGGCTACACCTACACAAAGGACTTCTGGGAGCTGGCGCAACAGGGAACACTGCAAGTGGATGTGGTGACAGACGACGAGCAGAACATGCGCAAGCTGCTCGCGGGACGCATTCAGGCCTTTCCCATTGATGAGCTGACAGGCTGGGATCTTTTGAACCGAAAATTTGCGCCGGCTCAGAAAGATCTGCTGACCACCACCCGTCGACCGCTGGTGACCGGCAGCGGATACCTGCTCATATCCCGCAAGTTTCCCAATGCCACACAGCTGGCAGAAAAATTCAATGCCGGCCTGAAGATGCTGAAGGACGAAGGGCTTCTGGAGCACTATCAGGATGATCTGATATCGGGGAAGTACTGATTCCTGGCGTATCCCCCAGACAACAAACCCGCCTCGAAGGGCGGGTCTGAGTGAGTGACGCCGAGGCTGAAGCCCCGGGTCACGGATTGGCGGGCCGTTTACTTGCCGTACTTCGCCTTGGCTTCCTTGCGACGACCATGCAGCACCGGCTCGGTATAGCCGCTGGGCTGCACACGCCCCTTGAATACCAGGTCACAGGCAGCCTGAAACGCCACGCTATCCTCAAAGTTCGGCGCCATGTTGCGGTAGTTGGGGTCGCCCGCATTCTGACGGTCCACAACCGCGGCCATGCGCTTCATGGTTTCCATGACCTGCTCTTCCGTACAGATGCCATGGTGCAGCCAGTTGGCAATGTGCTGGCTGGAAATACGCAGCGTCGCACGGTCTTCCATCAGGCCCACATCATTGATGTCCGGCACCTTGGAGCAACCGACACCCTGATCGATCCAGCGCACCACGTACCCCAGGATACCCTGAGCATTGTTGTCCAGTTCCTGCTGAATGTCTTCCCCGGTGAGCTCGCTCTTGAGCAACGGGATCGTGAGGATGTCATCGAGGCTGGCACGCTCGCGCTTGCTCAGCTCTTCCTGGCGCTCGGCCACGTTAACGTTGTGGTAGTGAATGGCGTGCAACGTTGCAGCCGTGGGTGACGGTACCCAGGCACAGTTGGCACCGGCCAGCGGATGGGCGATCTTGGTTTCCATCATCAGCGCCATCTTGTCCGGAATCGGCCACATGCCCTTGCCGATCTGCGCCTTGCCACGCAAACCGCACGCGAGACCGATGTCGACGTTCCAATCCTCGTAGGCCTTGATCCACGGCTCTTCCTTCATGGCACCCTTGCGCACCATGGGGCCGGCTTCCATGCTGGTATGAATTTCATCACCCGTGCGATCCAGGAAGCCCGTGTTGATGAAGACCACACGATCCTTCGCCACCCGGATGCATTCCTTGAGGTTGACCGTGGTACGGCGCTCCTCGTCCATGATGCCCACCTTGATGGTGTTGCGCGGCAGATCCAGCGCATCTTCCACCCGCGCAAACAGGTCACAGGTGAACTGGACTTCCTCGGGACCATGCATCTTCGGCTTCACGATGTAGATGCTGCCCTTGCGGCTGTTGCGGAACTTGCCATCACCCAGCAGGTCATGCTTGGAAATGAGCACTGTCACCATGGCGTCCAGGATACCCTCGGGAATCTCCTGGCCCTCTTCGGTCAGCACCGCATCGATGGTCATCAGATGACCGACGTTGCGCACGAACAGCAGGCTTCGGCCCGGCAAGGTCAGGCTGCCACCATCCGGCGTCAGGTAAGTGCGGTCTTCGCGCAGTGTACGGGTAATCGTCTTGCCGCCCTTTTCGAAGGTGTCGGACAGATTCCCCTTGATCAGTCCCAGCCAGTTGGCGTAAACCAGCGCCTTGTCCTCGGCGTCCACCGCTGCAACGGAATCTTCACAGTCCTGAATGGTCGTAATGGCCGACTCCATGAGGACATCCTTGACGCCTGCCGGGTCGTCCTTGCCTACCGGGTGATTGCGGTCGAACTGGATTTCGGCATGCAGGTTGTTGTTGCGCAGCAGCACGGCCACCGGATCATTCGCATCGCCGTTGTAGCCGACAAACTTCTCCGGCTGAGCCAGCCCGGTCTTTTCACCGTTTTTCAGAGTGACCTGCAGGGCACCGTTCACCACGGCATAGCCCACGGAATCCTTGTGTGTACCGGCAGCCAGAGGTGCAATCTCGTCGAGCAGATTGCGCGCATATTCGATAACCCGCGCACCGCGAACGGGGTTATACCCCTGCCCCTTCTCTGCCCCGTTGTCTTCCGGAATCACGTCGGTGCCGTACAGCGCATCATAGAGGCTGCCCCAGCGCGCGTTGGCAGCATTCAGGGCATAGCGGGCATTCATGACGGGTACAACCAGCTGCGGACCGGCAATGGTCGCAATCTCGTCGTCCACGTTCTCGACGGTAATCTGGAAGTCGTCACCTTCAGGCAGCAGATAGCCGATTTCCTGCAAGAATGCCTTGTAGGCTTCGTGGTCATGGGTCTGACCCTTGCGCTCGAGATGCCAGGCATCGATCTTCGCCTGGATGTCTTCACGCTTTTCCAACAGGGCCTTGTTGCGCGGGCCCAGGTCGCGCACGATTTCGCCCAGTGCCGACCAGAACTGATCCGGCTCGATACCGGTGCCCGGAGCAACTTCATTGGCAATCAGGTCGTACAACACTTTGGCAACCTGCAGGCCGCCGACTTGGACTCTCTCTGTCATTTCTTGCCTCAACACTCTCTTGTTTAACCGTGAAAGCGCTGCCCTGTTCTCCCCGTTTTCAAGGCCTTGTGCGCTATGGGACGCACATTGTACGCGAAAACCGAAACAAGGTCATGCCCGTTTGCACCCCCTTCCCG
>RFIV01000293.1 GCA_003695085.1 Gammaproteobacteria bacterium | reverse complement strand
GGGGATATAGACCTCACGCTTGCCCAAAAGCGTCCATTCATATTGGTCCGGCGCGCCGTTGTACATGTCCAGCTGGTCAACGGTTCGCTGGCTTTCGCTGTTAGGCAGGTCGGTCTCGTAAGCCAGCTGGGGGGAGCGACGCAGGCGACGTTCACCCGCCTGATATCGCCAGGCCTTGCGAGGTGAGCGGACCTGATCAAGCGTTTCGTGGACGAGCGTGAGGGTTCCGGCCAGCTTGGAGGGGGCCAGTACCCGTGTACGCAGCATGAAGATGATATTGTTGATATCTTCGGGGGTGGCATCCGGCTGGCTGTAATTGAAGTAGTACTCGTACTCGGTCAAAACGGGGGTGAAGCTTCCGTTTCGGTTGGGGGAGGCAAACGCCGAGCGGAATTTCACCTGTTCGCCCCGGTAGCGCAGCGTGTGATTCCAGAGAACCTCGATACCCTCCTGAGGGATGGGGAACGGGCTGGTGATAATGGCGTTCTTGACGCCGGTACCGCGCGGGAGCACTTCCGCTTTGACGGCATTGCGCTTCAGTGCGTCATAGACGTACTGGGGGTAGGCGGCGGAGCGATGGCTGGGGTAAACCACCATCTTGTAGCTGTCAGGGTAGGTTCTGAACAGGGCCTTCTGACCTTCGCTGAGACGGCTTTCGTACTGTTTGGCTGTTTTCGCCGTGATTGTGAACAGCGGAGTTTCGCCTGCGAAGGGGTCCACATGCCATGAGCCGGGTTCATAACCCTCGGGTGGCTGGGTGATTCCGCCGGTCCACGCCGGTATGGAGCCATCGGCATTTCCGGTTACCTGAGCGCCGACAGGTGTCAGGTCCCGGCCCAGGCGGTTTGCAACCTCCTCGGATACCTTGGCCTGTGCAATCGGCACAAATGCCAACGTGGATGCGAGAATAAAGGATGATACGATTGGTCTGGTCATGCAGTTCTCTTGGCTGAGTACTCGGTTGACGGATTTTTCTATCGCATACAGTATAGTACGTACTTTACACAGTTGTGCGTAGAGGCCTTTAACGACTTTTCTGTAACATTGGGTGACTATATGAGCGGTAGCTGGCAGCGCTATACCGATGGCAAGCTGTTTCTTGCGCAGTGGCACCATGATCGTGCTTCGGACTGTGTGGGGGGATTGGGCCGTCGCGCACATGAAGAAGCTGCGGATGCGCTTCTGGCGCAGGCTTGGCGTGGTTTGCTGAATGAGCTGCTTGAGCGCTCCGGACAAAAAGCGCGGGTGGATACGCTGGAGGACCTGGAAGCCTTTTATGATCCCGTACCGCCGGAGGTGGTTGTGCTCAGACAGGAGGGCATCAAGCCAGAAGGCTGGGTGTCACTTTTGTTGGCGCGACTGAAACGCATACAGGCGCCCGAAAGTGCGGGGCAAGGGGCCGAGGAACCGGATCTGCTTGCATCCGACAGGCTCACCCCGCAGGCAGAGCGCGAGAAGATATTCACCGGCTTTCAGGGCTACCTCTCTGCCTTGCGCGCGACCTGGCAGGAGTTCTGATCCTGTTCAGGTGTGAGGGCGTATTACCCCCACCGCCAGCCCTTCAATTGCGAAGGGTTCTTGTCTCAGGTCTACGCGGATGGGGTCGAAGGACTCATTTTCAGGCCAGAGAATGACTTCGGCACCGTTGCGTTCGAAGCGCTTGACCGTGACATCATTCTCGATGCGTGCCACGACAACCTGACCATTGCGGGCATCCTGTGTCTTGTGTACAGCCAGCAGA
Source organism: Gammaproteobacteria bacterium (assembly GCA_003695085.1). GTDB lineage: Bacteria > Pseudomonadota > Gammaproteobacteria > Pseudomonadales > Oleiphilaceae > Thermohahella. Next base: position 1,802 of record RFIV01000293.1, on the reverse strand, counting down.
TCACCGTCCAGAATACCGATATCCTTCATGCTCTCCCCGCGAACGCGCAGAAAGTAATCCGCCCGGGGGTGAAACAGACTGCCATCGACCTTGCAGTAGTCTTCCACATTTTCTTCGGCAAGCAGGGGTTGGCCCGCTGCGACACGACCGACGATGGGGAGGCCTTCGGGGCCTTGATCCGGAAGCTGAATACCTCGGGAGGCACCGGCCACCATGCGGATGGCCCCCTTGCGTGCCAGAGCCTTGAGATGTTCTTCTGCCGCGTTGGGGGACTTCCACCCGAAATGCGCTGCGATCTCGGCCCGGGTGGGCGGGTAGCCGGTTTCCTGAATATGGCTTCGAATCAGATCCAGTATTTCCTGCTGTCGGCGGGTCAGCTTCTGCATTACTGTATTCCTGTCCAGACTGGCTATATGTACACTAGCGACTTGCCGCAGAGATTGCAAGCATGCCGCGGCAGTGGCTGGAGGCTGGCGACGCTTTGAGGTAAAGTATCGGCCCCTTTTTTCAATCTCAGCCCCCGTCATGCACGTTGATCAGTTTGATTTCACGCTTCCGGACACGCAGATTGCCCGCTATCCGTTGCCCGAGCGCACGGCCAGCCGCCTGATGGGTGTGGATGTGGCCGAAGGCACCGTGACCCATGCGCGCTTCAGTGATCTGACGGGCTGGCTCCGCCCCGGTGACGTCCTGGTATTCAACAATACACGTGTGATACCGGCGCGCTTGTTCGGACGCAAGGCAACCGGCGGGCGCATCGAGATGCTGATGGAGCGCATTCTTGACGAGCACGAGGTCCTCTGCCATGTCCGGTCGAGCAAGTCTCCCAAGACCGGTGCACGGTTGTTCGTGGAGGGGGCAGAAGGACACTTCGACATGCTCGGGCGTGAGGGCGAGCTGTTCCACTTGCGCTGGCAGGGCGATCGCCCCCTGATGACCATGCTTGATGAAGCAGGCCATATGCCCCTGCCGCCTTATATTGACCGGGCAGATGATCAGGCCGACCGTGAGCGCTATCAGACAGTGTATGCCAAGGAAGCGGGGGCGGTTGCCGCTCCGACCGCCGGTCTGCACTTTGATGAAGCCTTGCTGCAAAGGCTGGACGCCATGGGGGTCGAACGCGTCGAGGTGACCCTGCATGTGGGCGCCGGTACCTTTCAGCCCGTGCGGGTGGAGAACATTCACGAGCACCTCATGCACGAGGAGTATTACCGCGTTTCGCCTGAGGCGGCGGAGCGTATCAACCGGGCGCGCGAAGCCGGACGCAGGATTGTTGCGGTAGGAACAACCTCCGTGCGCACGCTTGAATCGGCTTGCGAGGCGGGTCAGGTTCGCGCCGGGACCGCCGCCACGCGGATCTTCATCTACCCCGGATACCGGTTCAGGGTTGTGGACGCACTGGTGACCAACTTTCACCTGCCCAGGTCCACGCTGCTGATGCTGGTGTCCGCATACGGTGGCCGCTCCCTCATGTTGAGCGCCTACAGACAGGCAGTGGAAGAAGGTTACCGGTTTTTCAGCTACGGTGACGCCATGTTTCTTTACAATGGGCCGGTTAATCCCGAGGAGAGTCACAGGTGAGAGACGCCTGCTTCATGCATTTCGAAAAACTGGGTGAGGATGGCAAGGCGCGTCGCGGCCGGCTGCATTTTCCTCGCGGAGTGGTGGAAACGCCTGCCTTCATGCCGGTCGGTACCTACGGCACAGTCAAGGGAGTGCGGACCGATGATGTCAGGGATATCGGAGCGCATATTCTTCTGGGCAATACCTTCCACCTCATGCTGCGCCCGGGTACGGAAGTG
>RFIV01000292.1 GCA_003695085.1 Gammaproteobacteria bacterium | reverse complement strand
GTTAGACATAAATGGGCGCTACATTATTCAGTGTGTAGCGCCTGATAGTTGGCTGATGAGCTTTTAGCTGTTAGATATAAACTAAGAACAGATGTGATAAGTTTTGTTCTGACTTGACCTGACTCAGGAATCCAGCGTATAGGCTGTTTTTTCCAGCTCGCCGTTGATGTCCTCGATGAACTGGAAAGTGTGCCAGGCAATGCGCACGATGTCGTTGTTGTTCAGGCGCTGGCGGCCCTTCACCGGCAGGTCATTGACGAAGGTGCCGTTGGTGCTGCCGTTGTCAGTGATATAGACGTCCACCACGTCATCCAGAAAAGCGTTCTGTTCCACTTCCAGAATGGCATGCTGGCCGCTGACGGCAATCTCGTTTATCTGGATGTCGCTTTCCGGGTGGCGGCCAATCATCATGCGTGGCTTGTCGAGCACGAACTTGGTGGCGACCACATCATCAACCAATTGGGCAAGCATGGGCAGGGGCATGGCATCCTCCTCTTTCAGATATCGGTTTCGGGGGCACGGGGGCCGGATTCGTTGAGGCGTACGACAATCAGGGAGCTGTTGTCGGGGGTGCGGCGCCTGAGGCTCAGTTGCATGAGGGCTTCGGCATCGGCGCGCGCACCCATGGATTGCGAAAACTGGTGACGAATATCGTCTGCCGACACCACATCATGCAGGCCATCGCTGCATAGCAGCAGGACATCGCCGGGCCGGGCGGTGAGCTGCGTGGTGGTGCAGTGCAGAGTGTCCTGGATGCCGAGGGCATTGGTCAGCACGTTGCGATAGGGGATGTTGGGAATGTCCTCGGCGCGGATAGCGCCTTCATCCAGCATCGCCTGTACCACGCTGTCATCGCGGGTGAGTTGTTCCAGTGGGCCGCTTTCTGCGTGGAAGAGGTAGGCGCGTGAGTCGCCGGCGTGAAGCAGCGTGATTTCCTGTTGCCAGATCAGGGCGACCACCAGTGTGGTGCCCATCTTTTCCACACCCGGTTGATGCGTGCGGCCCAAGCAGATGGCGGCATTTCCCGCCCGCGCAGCCATTTCCAGGAGGTGGGTGCGCGATTCGCGGCTGGGTGGCATGTCACGCCGCCAGTGCCGGGCGGCTTCACGCAGGGTGTCTTCCACGGCATCCACCGCCAGTTGACTGGCCAGTGCGCCGCCCTGATGACCGCCCATGCCGTCGGCCAGGATGGCACAGGTCAGCGGCAGGTGCGTGTCCTGCCACCAGGCGATGGCATCCTCATTGACGGCTCGCACCGGGCCCGCATGGGTGAGCCCGTGGACATCATGCAGGGTGGACAGCATTTGACTCATCCGGCCACCTCCGTCCGCAGGTCAGAGCGCAGGGCCTTGCGCAGTTGCTCGGCCATCTCCCCGGCAGAGGCATAGCGTTTCTCCGGGTCCTTTTGCAGCGCCTTGTTGGTGATGCGCACGGCGCTTGCGGGCAGATCCTTGCGCAGGTCTCTGACGCTGCGGTGTTTCCGGGTCATGATCTGCAGGGTCAGCTCGGGCAGGGTGTCCGCCTTGAAGGGCGTGCTGCCGGTGAGGAGCTGATAGAAGGTGGCTCCCAGACTGAAGATGTCCGATGCGGCCGTGACCTTGCTGCCCTTGAGCTGCTCGGGGGACATGTAGAGCGGGCTGCCCATGACGTGACTGGTGCGGGTCCTGGAGTCATCCGTCAGTCGGGCGATGCCGAAATCCATGATCTTGACCTCGCCCGACGCGTCGCTGTATATCAGGTTGCCGGGCTTGATGTCCCGGTGGATGATGTGCTGGCGGTGCGCATAGTCCAGTGCCTCGGCCACCTTGAGCATGAGCTGGTATACGGTGGCAACCGGTAGCAGGCGATCGGGCCGGCAGTAGTAGTCCAGCGTCTTGCCCTTGACGTAGTCCATGGCCATCCAGGCCAGTTCGGGTTCTTCACCCATGTCGAAGACGGTGACGATGTTCGGGTGGCTGAGGCGGCCTGCTGCCTTGGCTTCGCGGAAGAAGCGGTCCTTGATTTCATCCAGTTGTTCCGGCGGGAACTGGGCATAGCTGAGCGTCTTGATGGCGACCTTGCGGTGAATGCTGGGATCGGTACCCAGATAAACCACGCCCATGGCGCCCCGGCCGAGCTCACGTTCCAGTTGATAGCGGCCCAGGATTGGCTTTTTGACCGGTGCCTGCATGGCCACGGTCGCTGCCAGGGACAGGGACGACGCTTCTTCGGCCAGCGCATCCCGGGCCTTCTCCAACCCTGCCAGCCTGTCGCCAACATCCTTGTAGCCCGGGCGCAGGCGCTGCAAGGTCTGGTAGAGCTCCCGTGCGGCATTGTACTTGCGTTGCTGCTCCTGAATACCTGCCAGTTGGTAGATCAGTTCCAGTACACGCGGGGTGGGTGGGCAGCGGTACAGGATATCCCGGGCGTCATCGGCCTTGCCCTGTGCCATGAGCAGGCGGGCATGATCGAGCTTCAGCATGTGGTGGGCCTGCCGCTCCGCTTGCAGGGCGTGCCACGGCCGGAGCCAGAAGAGCATGACGAGTTGTCCCGTCAGAAGATAGAGGACCGGGACACCCAGCGGTAACCAGAGGGCTTGCATGTTCAGCGCGCCGACCTGGATCGCAATCAGGGCAAGGCTGCTGAGCAGCGTAACAGCAAGACCCGTCGACAGGCTGACGCGCTTGAGCCCCCAGACCAACCAGAGGATCGCCACGCCGATCAGGGCTCTTTCAGCCAGTGGCTGCCACCTTGGGCTGCGGAGTGCAGTCTCCTGTGGCGGAGTGAGGACGGGAGTGGTGCCGAGGGCATCTTCGAACAGTGCACTCATGGATTCAAACGCTTTTGGGCCGGGTGCCGTAGCGTTCAGTGATGCCGGTGCTGCCCATGTGTACAGGCGCGCGTCCATCTGGGAGAGCCAGGCTGGGCGTGAG
>RFIV01000291.1 GCA_003695085.1 Gammaproteobacteria bacterium | reverse complement strand
TCCGCATTGTACCGACCTTTCTGACACAGGACATCCAGAACACGCAGCTCAACTCAGTCGGGCGATAAACGGCCCGGTTACCGGGCCTTTGCGCGCGACGCTTTCTCCAGGGCGGACACCCGTTTGTCCAGAGTGACGTAGCGGCTGACCAGCTGCTGGCGCGCCTTGTCCACGACATTCAGCTGCTCCTGCATCCGGTTGAGCCGGTCGCCCGTCTCCTTCAGCCTGCCGGTCAACGTCTCCATGGTTTTTTCGTGGCCGAACAATGTACTTTCTGCCGACTTCAGGCGCTCCTCCACCTTGGTCAGTCCCGACCCCACGCCATTTACCATTTCACTGGTCTGCATCATCACTTCATCCAGTGCTGCCAGCCGTACAGACAGCGCAGAGGTATTGGTCTGAACCTGTTCGAGAGACTGCGCCTGAGACACCAGGAGCTTCTCGAGCGACTGAACTTCACCTTTCAGGCTTCGCGCGCCCTGCCGGAGCTGTTTGATGTCGTTTTGCGCATCCTGAATCCACTTCTTGTTGCGCTTGTTTGAAATATCCCACAGCTTGCGCATTTCACTGTCGAGAAACTTGAGCTGCCGTGCCACCTCGTTTCCGCTTTGCTGCAATGTGGAGTCTGTATCCTGAAGCTCTCCCTGAAGCTGGGCAATCATGAGGTTGCTCTGTTTGAGCTGGCGCGAGGCTTCCGCCAGTTGCACCTGCATCTGGTCGATGACCTGCAATTGCCGGGAATACTGCCAGTAACCGATGACTGCAAGCGTGACCACCAGTACAAACGTCAGGATCAGTGCGCCCTGAGCGGGCCGGCTCAGCCTCACATAGGCCTCAACCGGCGGCGTGGCAGCAGCCGAAGATTCGCCTTGCTTTGCCTTGGCCCGCTTTCTGGGCTTGAGGTGATGGCGTTCCAGTTCGTCTCGTTCTGGTCGGATACTGTCCATTACCGCTCCTGTCTTGACTCGCTTGAAATCAGGCCGGGGTTTCAACATGCGGCCAGTGAGAACGCATTATGCCCAAAGCGGCTCCGAATGAAAGCCCCCGAGGGTTTGCGCGCGCTGCCCCGGCTACGTAGAATAGCGGATTTGCAGCGCTCGGGAGAGAATCATGACGCCTGATGTAGGTATCATCATGGGGTCCACGTCGGACTGGCCGACCATGGAACACACTGCACATATGCTGGACGCATTGGGTGTAAGCTACGAAACGCGTGTCGTTTCGGCGCACCGCACACCCGATTTGTTGTTCGACTACGCCAAGACCGCCGCAGAACGGGGGCTCAAGGTTATCGTTGCAGGTGCGGGGGGGGCCGCCCATCTGCCTGGCATGGTCGCCTCGCAAACTCACCTGCCTGTACTTGGTGTACCCGTTCAGTCCAAAGCGCTTAACGGTATGGATTCTCTGTTGTCGATCGTTCAGATGCCCGGTGGCGTCCCGGTCGGGACATTGGCCATTGGCACCGCAGGTGCCAGGAACGCCGGCATTCTGGCGGCTCAGATCGTCGCGCTCAATAACCCGGCTGTCCGCGAAAAGCTCATTGCATTTCGCACACAGCAGACCGAATCTGTCCTGGCCAACCCGGATCCACGCGCAGCACGCTCATGAAAATAGGCATTCTTGGTGCCGGCCAACTCGGCCGGATGATGGTTCTGGAAGGCATGCCGCTGGGCCTTGATTTTGTCCTGTACGATCCCGCCGGCAAACCTTCAGCCAATGTGGGCGAAATTCTTGTGCCCGACAACGGCAGTGACGTCTTGCAGGAATTTCTGAGCAAGGTGGACGTGGTGACCTATGAGTTCGAGCACTTGCCACTGGACCAGGTCAGAATTATTGCGGAGCAAAAGCCCGTCTATCCCGGTGTCGAAGCCCTGCGCGTCTGCCAGCATCGGGCGCTGGAGAAGGCACTGTTTGACGAACTGAAAATTCCGACTGCGCCATACAGGATTGCCGACTCGGAAGAAGCGCTCGCACAGGCCGTACGAGAACTGGGAACTCCGGTGGTGGCCAAGTCGGTGACCGAAGGATACGACGGCAAGGGGCAGGCTGTCATCCGAAGCCCCGAAGAAGCCGGTTCAGCCTGGGCGCGTATCGGCCATGAACAGGTACTGGTCGAGAAATTCGTTCAATTTGAACGCGAAGTATCCATCGTCGCAGTACGGAGCCGGGATGGTGAGGTCCGCACCTGGCCGATGGGGGAAAATCTTCATCAGGACGGCATTCTTCGCCTGACACGTGCGCCGGCCCCCGGGCTTTCAGAGGCAACACAAAAGGCGGCCGATGATTATATTACCCGTATCCTCAACCGCCTGGACTATGTGGGGGTTCTGGCACTGGAGTTGTTCGAAACATCGGAGGGACTGCTCGCCAACGAAATGGCACCGCGTGTTCACAACTCGGGTCACTGGACTCAGAACGGTGCCGCAATCAGTCAGTTCGAGAATCACATACGGGCCGTGGCAGGGTTACCTTTGGGCGCCACGCATGCCACTGCACATACCTGCATGATCAATCTGATTGGCGAACTTCCGGATATTTCCGGTGTACTCAGCCACCCGGATGCCCACCTTCACCTGTACGGTAAATCGCCGCGTGCTGGCCGCAAACTCGGGCACATCAATGTCGTCAACGACGATGCAGATGCGCTTGAAAACGCAACCGAAGCCCTGCTTCGACAGCTCTCGGCTGATCATAGCCTTCGTCAATAGCGCCGATAGAGAGGCTCAATCTGAACCATCATGGCACCGCCTGACTGGCGGTGCTATCATTGTGGCACCTTGTATGCAGCCATGAGCTGCAACCGAATCATCGGGATCAATCACATCCAACACGGAGATAAGAAGATGGCTTTTGAACTGCCTCCCCTGCCCTATGCAAAAGATGCCCTTGCACCGGTCATCTCTGAGGAAACTTTGGAATATCACTACGGCAAGCACCACAAGGCCTACGTCGACAAGCTGAACGGCCTGGTGCCGGGTACCGAATTTGAAGGCAAGAGCCTGGAAGAGATCATCAAGACTTCCAGTGGCGGCATCTTCAACAACGCCGCACAGGTCTGGAACCACACGTTCTACTGGAACTGCCTCAGCCCGAACGGTGGTGGCGAAGCGACCGGGCCTGTTGCAGACGCTATCAACAAGGCTTTCGGTTCCTTTGAAGCATTCAAGCAGAAGTTTACCGAGTCTGCCATTAACAACTTTGGCTCTGGCTGGACCTGGCTGGTCAAGAATGACGACGGTTCTGTTGAAATCGTCAATACCAGCAATGCCGGCACGCCGCTGGCAGAAGGCCGTCAGGCCATTCTGACTGTCGATGTGTGGGAGCACGCCTACTACATTGACTACCGCAACGCGCGCCCGAAATACCTGGAAGAGTTCTGGAAGCTCGTCAACTGGGATTTCGTGAACCAGAACTACGCGGGCTGATCTTTCCGGGTCTTACCCGCAAACTTCAGTTCAATATCAAGGGGCTTCGGCCCCTTTTTTGATCTCTGACTTTCGCACTTCTGTCAAAAACATCTAAACTGTCTGGAAAGACAAATCTGACCTTGCCACATGGAATCCCCATCAGACTCTACAGCCTGGTCCAGAAATACGCTGTCCAGGCGTTTGCTCAACCGTGTGCTGACTGTCTCCTTCCTCATTGGTGTGGTGGTCAGCCTCATTCAGATCATCTCCGATGCCCGGAGTGTGTCTGAAACAATAGACAAGGAAGCGCTGGAGACGCTGGAAATCGTCAAGGATGCGGCCACACAGGCGGTCTATGCCATTGATGAGGATCTGGGGGAGCAGGTACTTGAAGGCCTCTTCAAGAATTCCTCGGTGCGCTTTGGGGCCATACTTCACCCGGACGAATCCGTGCTGGCTTCGCGTACGCGCCCACTGAGAAAAGTGGCATGGTCCCCCATCATCGATTTTGTGTTTGGCGCTGAGAGGGAGTATGCGATCCCCCTTTACAAGGGAAAGCGTGAGCGTACACGCTATGGCGATTTGCGCATCCTGTATGACACCGTGCGCCAGGGTTCGGCATTCATGGAGCGCTCCATACTGGTGCTCGTCTCGGGCATTATCCGGGCCATGGCACTGGGGCTCATTCTGTACATGGTGTCCCACTATCTCGTCACACGCCCCATACAGCACCTGACTCGCCTGCTGCAACGGATTGACCCCGCACGCCCCGACCTTTCGCTCATGCGCATTCCCAAGGGCCACGAACACGATGAGCTGGGGGTGTGGGTAAAGGGGATTCGCAACCTTCTGTCTGCAATCATCGAGCACCAGCAGCACCGCAAGGAAGCCGAGTCGCGCATTATCAAGCTCAGTCAGTATGATCCGTTAACCGGCCTGCCCAACAGGTCATTCTTTCGGGCTCAGGTGGAGGAAGCGATTCGTAATTCAGGTAAATCCGGGCAGCGACTGGCCATTTTTTGCGTGGGCATTGACGACTTCAAGAATGTCAACGAGCAGTATGGCTATTCAGTTGGCGACCGGCTCTTGCAGGCCCTGGCCGAACGGCTGTCCACCTTGCCGGACATACCCGTCAACGTTGCCCGACTTGGCGGAGATCAGTTTGCCCTGATCGTCTTCAACACGCACAGCAACTTCAAGGCGGCGACTGTCGCTGACCGCATTCTGAAAACGGTGGGCAAGACCTTTCTGATCGACACGCACGCCATCGGACTGACGGCCAGTATAGGGATGACACTTTACCCTGAAGATGGAGAGGATGCGGAGCGCCTGATACAAAAAGCCGAGCAAACCATGATGCTGGCCAAGTCCAGAGGACACAATCAGTATCAGTTTTATGTTGCCAGTATCGATGCGGAGATCAGAGAGCGACGCAAACTCCAGGAGGACCTGCGCAATGCCATCATGAACGATCAGCTTTTCGTCGTGTACCAGCCCCAGGTTGACCTTCGCTCCCGGGAAGTGGTGGGAGCAGAAGCACTACTGCGTTGGCGCCACGATGTCAGGGGCCTGGTGCCGCCCGACGTCTTCATCCCGATCGCGGAATCCAGCGACCTGATTCATGAGATCGGTGACTGGGTGCTGGATGCGGCAGTACGCCAGATTGCGCTCTGGAGAGAAAAAGGGATCGCGCTGAAGGTGGCCGTCAACCTCTCGGCACAGCAGTTTTCCAAAGGCGACTTGCCTCAGCGCATTGTCCGCTGCCTCACACGCCACTCGGTGCCACCCGAAATGCTGGAGCTGGAGGTTACGGAGACCAGCTTCATGCGTAACCTCCAGGAAACTGTCAATGCCTTGTCCGCATTGCGGGGATATGGCATTGAAACCGCGGTCGACGACTTCGGTACCGGTTATGCGTCGCTGAGTTACCTGAAGAAATTGCCGGTCGCCAAAATCAAGATAGACAAACAATTTGTGCAGGATCTGCTGGATGATCCCGACGATACGCAAATTGTGCTGGCGATTATCCAGCTGGGCAAGAGCCTGGGGCTCAAGGTGATTGCCGAGGGTGTCGAAACCACGCGTCAGGAGAAATATCTTCTGGATCACCAGTGTGTATTCGGACAGGGCTACCTGTTCAGCAAACCGCTTTCCCCCGAGGAGCTTGAGCGCTATATTCAGAAATCCTCTTCTCATGTAACCTGACAAGGAGACTCATGGATACATCAACGCTTATCGGCCTTGCCGTCATTGGCGGGCTTTTGATCTATGGCATCAGCATCTACAACAAGCTGGTGGCATTGAAGAATCAGTTCAAGAATGGATTTGCCCAAATTGATGTGCAGTTGCAACGGCGCTACGACCTGATTCCCAACCTCGTGGAGTCGGCCAAAGCATACCTGAAGCATGAACAGGAGACACTGAACCAGGTGGTCGAGGCGCGTAACCAGGCGGCTCAACTGGCGAAGGCTGCCGATGCAACAGATGGTGACAGTGTCAGGAAACTGGCCCGGGCTGAATCAAAGGTTGGGCAGGCGCTGGCCAACGTCTATGCCGTATTCGAAGCCTACCCGGATCTGAAAGCCAACCAGACGATTTCAGACCTCATGAGTGAGCTGAGCCAGACGGAGGATCAGATCAGTGTTGCCCGGCAGGTCTACAACGACGCGGTGATGACCTACCATACCTTCATGGAGCAATTTCCGAACAACATCATTGCCGGATTCTTTGCCTTCAAGCCTACCGAGCTGTTCGAGGTCGAAACGCCGGAAGCGCGCAAGGCGGTCAAGGTTTCCTTCGAATAACCCTTGCCGCGCCCTGCCCGGTCACGGGACAAGGCGGGGCGCTGGCTGAATCAGGCGATTGCGCTTGTAGAGCGTTTCCATTTCCGGCTTTTCAAGTGCATTCGCCTCCTCCTCTCCATGGGCTTCCTTCTGGATATCCAGATGCAGTTCCCAGAGGCCATCATAGCGTTCGTGACTGACCTTGGAGGCATCTGCCTTGTCACGCACGATGGTGGGACGCAGGAAGACCAGCAAATTGCGCTTGACCTTCTGATTCTTTGTGGACCTGAAGAGTGCGCCCAGCCAGGGGATGTCACCCAGCAGTGGCACCTTGCTGACGGATTGAGTGAACTCCTCGTTCATCAGACCGCCCAGCACAATGGTTTCACCGTCATCTGCCAGCACGGATGTCTTGATCTGGCGCGTATTGGTAATCAGGTCCGATGCTGCCTCGTTGGACGGTGCAATGGATGAGGACTCCTGTTCGATATCAAGGCGAACCAGTTCTCCTTCACTGATGGAAGGTGTGACACGCAGGGTCAGGCCCACGTCCTTGCGCTCGATGGTCGTAAACGGGTTGGTGGTACCATCGGTGCCCGTTGCCGTCTGTCCGGTCCGGAAAGGCACATTCTGGCCGACGACAATTTCGGATTCCTGGTTGTCCATGGTGATGATACTGGGCGTGGACAACAGATTGGCCTGACTGGTCGAAGCCAGCGCCTGCAGGATGACACCAAAACTCAGACCATTGAGATTTTCCTTGCCGGCGCCCAGCGTCACAC
>RFIV01000290.1 GCA_003695085.1 Gammaproteobacteria bacterium | reverse complement strand
TTCATGCGCGAATCCCGGATACCCACCTGGTCATGCACGGATCCTCGTCTGTCCCGCAGGACTGGCTGGCGGTGATCAACGAGTTTGGCGGCGAGATTCCGGAAACCTACGGGGTGCCGGTGGAAGAAATCTGCGAAGGCATCAAGCATGGTGTGCGCAAGGTCAACATCGATACTGACCTGCGCCTGGCCTCTACGGGTGCGATTCGTCGCTTCCTGGCGAAGAACCCGTCCGAGTTTGACCCGCGCAAGTATCTGAAGGAAAGCGTTGCCGCCATGAAGGCGATCTGTGTCGCCCGTTACGAGGCGTTCGGGACGGCTGGGCAGGCCAGCAAGATCAAGCCGATCTCGCTGGAGAAAATGTTCCAGCGCTATGAATCAGGCGAACTGGATCCGAAAATCAATTGAGAATCCGGTTAGCCGTTGATCCGGGCTGGCGGCGAGAGGATGTGATCGCCAGCCTCTGCCCCTTCAGTCAGTCTGAAAACCTGACGCCCGACGCGCCGGAGCCCCTTCGGCGCTATCTGGCCTGGTACCACCTCTGGCCCCGGGCGGGCGCGAGCCTGCGACTGGGTACGCTTGATGTGGCCGGCTACCAGGTGGTGGTGCATCGCTATGCCCCGGAGCATCCGAGGGGCACGGTGCTGGTGCTGCATGGCTATTTTGACCATGTGGGCCTGTACCGTCACCTGATTCATTTCCTGCTGGAGGAAGGCTATGCCGTGGTGACCTGGGATCAGCCCGGTCACGGGCTTTCCTCGGGGGAGCTGGTGGCGATCGAAAGCTTCGCAGAGTATCAGGATGTCATTGACGCAGTCCTCGATCACATGGCTGCGCACGAGAGTTTGCCCGACTGGGTGGGCGCGGTAGGCCAGAGCACGGGCTGTGCGGCATTGACAGAATTCATTCTGACGCACCGGGAGAGTGATCGCTGGCGTCGGTTGCCGCGCTACGTGTACCTGGCACCCCTGTTGAGGCCGGCGCACTTTCGCAAGGCACGAATTCTCTACCGGCTGCTGTCGCCCTTTCGCCGTACCTGGAAACGCGAGTTTTCGGTCAACAGTCATGATCCGGACTTCATCCGCTTTCTGCGCACGGAGGATCCGCTGCAACCGCAGATACTGTCAGTCAAATGGGTCGGTGCACTGCAAAAATGGATTCGGCGCGTGGAATTGTCCGAGCCCGTTGAAGGTGTGCCGCTGCTGATTGTACAAGGCGATGAGGATCGCACGGTGGACTGGCGGCATAATCTGCCCGCCTACCGGCGACTCTTTCCCGGGAGCCAGTCCCTGCTGTTGCCGGGATTGAGGCATCAGGTTGTCAACGAAACAGAAGAATACAGACTGAAAGTCTGGTCGCTCATTCGCAAGCACCTGGATGCCGGCGCTTGAAAGCCGGCGCAATCTCGCCGACTATTACCCGTATTCAGACTTGATTCAGCCCGCGTGGGCACACTGTACTCATCATTGAGGTTCAAGGAGCGTACTCGACCATGAAAAGCAAACTTACATGCCTGGCGCTGGCCACGGCACTGACAGCGGGATGTGCCACCTACGACCCCTATACCGGCGAGCAGAAGACATCCAAGGCCACCAGTGGGGCCGTCATCGGAGCGGTCACTGGCGCCATCATCGGGGCGGCCACGTCCAGCAAGAAGGATCGTGGCAAGGGCGCATTGATCGGCGCTGCGGCGGGTGGCGCCATTGGCGGGGGTGTCGGGTATTACATGGATCAGCAGGAGGCCAGGCTCCGCCACCAGTTGGAAGGTACCGGGGTGCGTGTGGTGCGGGACGGCAATGACATCATTCTGGTCATGCCCGGCAACATTACCTTCGACACCGGTCGTGCGGAAGTCAAGGCAGATTTCTATGACGTGCTGCACTCTGTCTCGCTGGTTTTGAAAGAGTTTCAGAAGACCAGCATCGAGGTCAGCGGGCATACGGATTCCACCGGGTCGCTGGCGCTGAACCAGAAGCTCAGTGAAGACCGGGCCAAGAGTGTGGCACGCTACCTCATGAGCCAGGGCATTCCGGCTTCACGGATCATTACCCAGGGCTTCGGGCCGCGCTATCCGGTGGCCAGCAATGATACGCCGGAAGGCCGGGCGCAGAATCGCCGGGTGGAGCTGAAGCTGGTCCCGTTGCAGAACGCGCAGTACTGATCCCGGGCCTGAAAACAGTCTTCGGACATGAAAAAAGGCAGCCCGCGAGGCTGCCCTTTTGGCTTTCAGTGAAGCGCCTGTCCTGAAGATCAGAACAAAACGCGGCAGCGAATGGTGCCTTTCACCGCGCGCAGCTTCTGCATGGCCAGCTCACTGTATTCCTTGTTCACGTCAATCACGACGTAACCGACCTTTTCATTGGTCTGCAGATACTGACCGAGAATGTTGATGCCATTTTCGGAGAAAATTTGGTTGATCTCGGACAGCACACCGGGAATGTTCTCGTGCACATGCAGCAGGCGGTGATGATCCGGATGCTCCGGCAGGGCCACCTCCGGGAAGTTGACCGAGGAAACCGTCGCACCGGTGTCACTGTAGCGCACCAGTTTTTCGGCCACTTCGATGCCGATATTGGCCTGCGCTTCCTGCGTGCTGCCGCCGATGTGCGGTGTCAGGATGACGTTGTCGAACTCGCGCAGCGGGGATACGAACTCCTCGTCGTTGGAGCGAGGCTCCACCGGGAACACGTCAATGGCTGCACCCAGAAGCTTGCCTGATTTGAGGGTTTCAACCAGCGCATCGATATCGACCACCGTACCGCGGGCCGCATTGATCAGGACGCTCTTGTCCTTCATCTGAGCCAGCTGTTCGGCACCGAACATGTACTTGGTCGCCGGTGTTTCAGGCACGTGCAGGGTGATGATATCGCACATGCCCAGCAGCTCTTCCAGCGTATCCACCTGCTTCGCCTTGCCGAGCGGCAGCTTGCTGACGATGTCATAGAAGTACACTTCCATGCCCAAGCCTTCGGCCAGGATGCTCAGCTGGGTACCGATGCTGCCGTAACCGATGATCCCCAGCTTCTTGCCGCGAATCTCGAAGCTGTCCTTGGCGGACTTGTCCCACTCGCCGCGATGGGCCTTGGCATTGCGCGCCGGAATGCCCCGCATCAGCAGGATCATTTCAGCCAGCACCAGCTCCGCCACGGAACGGGTGTTGGAGTAGGGCGCATTGAAAACCGCCACACCCTTTTCGGTGGCGGCCTGCAGATCCACCTGGTTGGTGCCGATGCAGAAGCAACCGATACCGATCAGCTTCTCGGCATGGCTGAGCACGTCGCGGGTGAGTTGGGTACGGGAACGGATGCCGATGAAGTGTGCGTCGGCGATCTTTTCCTTCAGCTCCTCTTCCGGCAGTGAGCTCTTGTGATATTCGATGTTGGTGTAACCGGCTGCTTCGAGTGTCTTGATGGCATTTTGGTGAACCCCTTCCAGCAGCAGGAAGCGGATCTTGCTCTTGTCGAGTGATGTCTTGCCCATGGCGTGTGATGACCTGTGGTAATGATGATCTGTTTCAAGGTCGCGTATGATACCATATTCGCCCATCGTGAAACCTGAAATTGTCTCAAGACGGATTGAACATCATGACAGACTCGGCCGCGGCAGCCATTCTCGAAAAACTGGAAAGCATTCTCGAACCGGGCAAACTTCGCACCGATGCGGAGTCGCTGGATACCTACGGGCGTGACTGGACCAAAAAGCATACGCCGCGCCCGCTGGCGATTGCCTTTCCGAAGACCACCGAACAGGTCCAGGCCATTGTCCGGCTGGCGAACGAATACAAGGTGGGCATCGTGCCTTCGGGCGGGCGCACCGGCCTGAGCGGTGGGGCCATGGCGACCAACGGTGAGATCGTGGTGGCCTTTGACTACATGAATCAGATCGAGGCCTTCAATGCAGCCGATCGTACCGTCGTCTGTCAGGCAGGCGTGGTGACCGAACAGCTGCAGACCTTTGCCGAGGAGAACAATCTGTTCTACCCGGTGGACTTCGCCTCGGCCGGTTCGAGCCAGATTGGCGGTAACCTGTCCACCAATGCCGGTGGTATCAAGGTGATTCGCTACGGCATGACCCGTGACTGGGTGGCCGGACTCGAGGTGGTGACCGGCAAGGGCGATGTACTGCAGCTCAACCGCAACCTGGTCAAGAATGCCACGGGTTACGACCTGCGCCATCTGTTTATTGGTGCCGAAGGCACGCTTGGCCTGATCACCCGCGCCACCATGAAACTGGCGCGTCAACCGAAGAACCTGACCGTGCTGGTATTGGGCCTGTCCCATTTCCGCCATGTCATGGATGTGCTCGAAACCTTCAGTGCCGCCATTGACCTGACCGCTTTCGAGTTTTTCTCCCACAAGGCATTGAAACACGTGCTGGCGCGTGGCGAAGTGCCTGCCCCCTTTGAGGGTGAAGCGCCCTTCTACGCATTGATCGAGTTTGAAGCGGTGACCGAGCAGGTGCTGGAGGAATCCATGGGCTTGTTCGAGAAGGCCGTGGAGGCCGGTTGGGTGGTCGATGGCGTCATCAGCCAGAGCGAGACGCAGGCGCGCAACCTGTGGCGGCTGCGCGAAGATATTTCCGAAACCATTTCTGAGCATACCCCGTACAAGAACGACATCTCCGTCGTCCCCTCACGCGTACCGGCGTTTCTTGAGGAAATCGATGCGGTAGTGACCCGCCACTACCCGGACTTCGAGATCATCTGGTTCGGGCATATCGGCGATGGCAACCTGCACCTGAACATCCTCAAGCCCCGGGATCTGCCCAAGGAGGAGTTCTTCAAACGCTGCGAGCAGGTAAATACCTGGGTTTTCGAAATCGTTCAGAAGCATGAAGGCTCCGTGTCCGCAGAGCATGGTGTGGGTCTCCTGAAGAAGGACTACATCGGTTACAGCCGCAGCCCGGAGGAGATCGAATACATGAAGGCCATCAAGCGTGCTTTCGATCCCAACAATGTCATGAATCCGGGCAAGCTGATCGACCTGTAAGGAGCACGCCATGCGAACAGAGCA
>RFIV01000289.1 GCA_003695085.1 Gammaproteobacteria bacterium | reverse complement strand
CGCTGACAGGCCGAAAGCGAGGTTGCGCCATGCGGACAGGTGATCAAACAGGTTGCCGGACTGGCACAGGAGCGCAAAGGGCCGTTGCGCAGGGGGGAGATGGCTCACGTCTCGCCCCTGCCAGCCAATCCTACCACCCGCTGCGGGTCGCAGGCCGGCCAGTGTTTCCAGCAGGGTGGTCTTACCTGCCCCACTGGGGCCGTGAATCACCAGCAGGTCACCCGGCGCCAGTGCGAACGTCCAGCGCCAGCTCAGACCGGCCTGCCGTATTTGCAAAGCTTTAACGTGCAGCATGCATCCCCCTGCGTTCTGCCAGCCAGAGCGTCACGGCACACAGTGTCAGCAGGATGAGCATGATCTGCGCCGCCGTGGCCATCCGGTAGCTGCCCATGGCCTGATAGATCAGCAGCGGCAGTGTCACAAAATCCGTACTGCCGACCAGTGCTGCGATCCCCAGATCGCCCAGACTCAGTACCGCCGCCATCCCCAGCGCCCAGCGCAGCACCGGCCAGAGCTGCGGGCCGTAGATCCAGCGAATGGTGGCCCAGCGCGTGAGTCCCAGCAGCTGCACAGTTCGCTGGTCACGCTGATACACGGCTTCCAGACGGTTGCGCAAAGGCTGAAAGATCAGAGGCAGCGCCATCAGTGCATTGAACAGCACCACCAGCGGCCAGCCGGCTTGCCGCACCCAACCGGTTTTCAGGGCCAGCAGATACCAGCCCGTGGCCAGCACCATCACCGGCAGCCCCAGCAGGCCGTAATCTGCCAGCCGTCCGCCTTCAGCCCGCCGCAATGCCCGCGCCACGGCAACCGATACCGCCAGCAAGGCACTTGTGACAGCAATGCTCAGGCTGGTCATCAGTGCCTCGCTCAATCGTGCCGGTATCACCCAGTCTGCACGCAGCGCCCGCTCGAGCAGGGCAGCATGTGGCATCAGCAGGGCTAACGTCAGCAGTCCCAGCGTCAGCCACTGATGCGCTCGGGGCCACTTAGCGTGCAGGGTGACCGGCGGTGCCTGCTCCCCTGCCAGTGTCTGCATGCGACCGGCCACCAGGATGAGGCCGCTGGCCAGCGCCGCATGGATCAGCGCCATGATACCGGCCGCCTGCAGGTCAAAGTCCAGCCTCAGGGCCTGATAGATGGCCACTTCCAGATTGGTGAATTTCGGTCCGCCACCGAGCACCAGAATCACGGTAAAGCTGCTGAAACACAGCAACGTGATCAGCACGAAGAGGCTGCGTGCAGCGGCCCACAGCGGAGGCAGCCGGATCCAGCGCCAGCACGCCCAAGGCGTCAACCCCATGAGCTGTGCCAACCGGGCATGATGAGGTGGTATCTGCGCCAACCGCCACCAGAAGACGCGCACCGCAAATGGCAGATTCAGCAGCACATGGGCCACGAGGATGCCGGTCCAGCCATAGGCGCCGCCCTCACGTTCAAGCCAGCCACCGGGGCCGAACAGCAGGGCCACACCCAGCGCCACCGCCAGCACGGGCATGATGAAAGCCAGATTGAGCAGGGTCGCCACGAGAGACGCCCCGCGAAAGGGCTGTGCCGCCAGCGACAGGGCACAAGGCACCGCCAGCAACAGCGACAGCCCGGCAGACAGCAGGGCCTGAGACACCGAGAAGGCCAGCACCTGGAGCAACCAGCCATCCAGAATACGCAGCCAGTCACCACCCCAAGGCAGATACAGCGCCAGCCCCACCAAGCCCCCGGCCACCGTCCACATCGGCAAGGCGGCCGCGAATCGAATCCACCCGGCCCGCTCCCTTGCGGGTGATGCTTCCGGTATGTCCGCCTGCTGCACAGCCAGATTCACTCAGGCTTACTGGCTGACCGCCGCCCGCCAGGTGGCAATCCATTCCTTGCGCTTGGCGGCCACTTCTTCCGGCTTGAAATGCAAGGCTTTCACCTTGGGCAGCTTTTCGAACGCTTCCGGGCGCTTGGCATCGGCACGAACCGGGTACATCCAGTTGGTACCGGCCAGCACATCCTGTGCCGCAGGACTGATCATGAACTTCAGGAAGTCGTTGGCCGCCTCGGGATGGCGCGCATGGGCCAGCCGGCCCAGCACCTCGATCTGGGTGTAATGCCCCTCTTCAAACACGGCTGCCCGGTATTTGTCGGTGTTGTCATAGGTCATGTGATAGGCCGGCGATGTGGTATAGCTCAGCACCATGTCGCCCTGCCCTTCCAGAAACAGATTGTAGGCTTCGCTCCAGCCCGGGGTAATGGTGACCGTGTGGCCCGCAAGTGCTTTCCAGGCCCGATCGGCCTCAGGCCCGTAAACTGTGTTGAGCCACAGCATCAGCCCCTGGCCGGGCGTGGACGTGCGCGGATCCTGATAAATGACCTTCAGGTCCGGATTTTCGACCAGCGCCTTGAGGCTCTTCGGCGGTTCAGCCAGCTTTTCCGTATTGTAGATAAAGGCAAAATAACCGTAGTCATAGGGCACAAAATACCTGTCCTGCCAATCCACCGGCAGGTCCAGCCCGGACAGGTCCAGACCGTGGGGCGCGAACAGGCCCAGTTTTTCTGCCTCGGCCACCAGCGCGTCGTCAATGCCCAGAATCACGTCCGCATCACTTTGCGCACCTTCCAGCTTCAGACGGTTAAGCAGCGCTACGCCATCCTGCAGCCCCACGAATTCCAGATCACACTGGCACTGCGCCTCGAAACGCTTTTCGATTTCCGGACCGGGGCCCCACTCGGAGACAAAGGACTCGTAGGTGTACACACGCAGGGTTTCAGCTTGGGCAGCGGTGGCCAGTACAGCACTCAAGGCCAGCGTTGAAATGGTTTTCATGGCAATCTCCCTCAGAAAACGGAGGCGAGGGGTCGAAGCAGGCAGGCTCGCTCCCTTCGCCGGTATTAGCCGGATCAGGTTCGACGGGTGTTTCTCAGCACCGCACAGGCGGGCACCCCGGCGAGAAGTTGTCATTCTAACGCCCAGTCGTGTCAAAGGTACAGGCTTGGGCTATCAATGACCGGGACCACATTTGACATCACGGCTCGGCAACAACGACAATGACCCTACACTCAGTCATGGAATGACCGCGATGATGAAAAGGATTCTGCCCCTTTTGTGCCTGTTCGCACTCCTGTCTGCCTGCGCCCATGCACCGGACAAGGCTGCTTTTCTGAATGCCCTTGAGCACGATGCGCGAGAAGAGGTCACTGACCAGCTGGACCGGGGCATTCAGGTCGACCAGGCCCTGAATGCACGCGCCGACACGGCACTGCATCTGGCTGTCGAGTATGGACACTTAGAGCTGGCCAACCTGCTGCTTGAGCACGGTGCCAATCCCTTTCAGCGAAACAGGGACAATGACACCCCCATAGACCTGGCTCTGGCAGCCGAGACCTCACCGGGAGGCGCGTCCTGGTCAGCGTGGTCAGCCGATATCGCAAAACGCGGCGAGGCTGCCTACCAACGAGCCACCGAGGCTTTGCGCACAGCAGACATCGACGCACTGAAACGACTGTTGTCCTCGGACACCTTCTATTGGTACCCCATACCGACCAAAAACCGTTTCATCAAGCAAACCGGACCGGATCCGCTGACCATCACGGCTGTCCGATCCGATTGCCTGATCTGTCTAAAGGCGCTCCTTGAAGCGGGTTACGACCCTGACCGAACGAATTCTGAAAAGCAATCTGCGCTCAACATTGCCGCACGGCGCAAAAACACTGAGATGGCGCACATCCTGATTGAAGCAGGCGCGGATACCAATATCAAGGACCGGAGCGGCTGGACAGCGCTCATGGTTGCTGTCTCCACCGCTAACGTGGAGCTGGTGGACAGCCTGCTGAAGGCAGGCGCTGATCCCGATGCCCGGCTCACGGACATGATCAACTCCAGATCGACACCCCTTCACCTGAGCGCCACTGGGCCCGGTGAGGGCACTGATAGTGACAAGGCAAGAATAGCGGACATGCTGATCCGGGCGGGTGCAGATATCGATGCACTGAACAGCACCCTGGACACACCGCTGCACATTGCGGTGCTTGACCCCGCGCTGCCCAAGCTGACCGATACACTGCTTCGCCACGGAGCTTCAGTCGACCTTCTCAACGAAAAGGGGTACACCCCGCTCATGCTGGCCGTCATTTCCGGTCGTCCGGATCGAGTGAGGAGACTGCTCGACGCCGGCGCGGATGTGCACCTTACGACACCCCAGGGCTGGACAGCGCTGCATGTTACGGCAGGGTCCTACTACGGGGGATCGGAGGAAGACCGGGTCAGGCAAGCAGAACTGCTGATTGAACAGGGTGCAGATGTCAATGCGCGTTCACTCAAGCTTGCAACACCGCTCGTCATTGCTGCTGGTAGCGGACTGGCACGCCTCACGGAAACTTTTCTGAAGCATGGGGCAGATCCCAATCTGCCGGAGGCGGCCAGGTGGACACCTCTCATGTACGCAGTCAAGGCAGGCGATCGCGAATCGGTGAAACTGCTGCTCAAGGCAGGTGCCGACGTCAACGCCCGGGGACTCATCGGCTGGTCAGCACTGCATGTCAGTGCCAACAAGTACAGCCACGGTGGCGATGCCGTGCAGGCAGATATTTCCCGGATGCTCATCGACGCCGGTGCGCAGGTGAACGCAGAAAACAATCAGAAGGTCACACCCTTGCATTTTGCGGCCATCTACAACCGACCCAAAGTTGGCCAGATTCTGCTCGCACATGGTGCCGACAGGAAGGCGCGGACAATTTTCGGCCAAACTCCGGCACACCTGGCCCGGACTACAAAGCACCAGGCCTTTCTGGATTTGCTGGAGTCATCATCCGCGGAACCGGCTTCGTCAGCGTCCCCCTGATATCGGACGCCATCAAGATCAGAAGCCTGTCACGCGATGAGGTTGTTCAACGCTATACTGCCCCCATGCCAACACTTTCTCCACACGGACTGACCAACCGAACTGAACGGCAAATCTGGCACGGCCAGCCTGTAGCCCTGCGTACAAACTGCCCGAACCCCGGCGCACTGGGCATCGACCGGGCGCGCGAGCGTGCAGTGCTGGACCACATTCAGAGCTGCCCCTGGGCACCCCGCGTGCTGCATTGGGATGAGGACACGTTGGTGACAGCCTGGGTGGAAGGACACGCCCCACCCTCCGGCCCGCAAACCGATCTGACGTGGCTGGCCTCGGCACTCGACGCCGTCCATGCCCTGCCACCGCCGGCAGGCCTTGCCCCGCTGGACATGCGAGACCAGATTCAGCGGCTGCTGAGATCTGCCAACCACCTGCCGTCCACGCTGGCCGAAGAAGCCCAATACTGGCTGACCCACTATCACCCGCCGGCTTCTGTCTGCCTGTGCCACCACGACTGGCATCCGGGCAACCTGATCATCCACAAGGCCGGCTGGACGCTGCTGGACTGGGAATACGCCGCCCCGGGCGACCGGGTGCTGGATGTGGCCAGCGCGGTGCTCGGGTTCGGGCTCGACGTAATCCAGCAGCAGACGCTGGCCGAGCGCACTGGCCTGCCCAGTCATCAACTGTCCGAAGCCGTGGCGCTGATGACCTGCGTCAATGCGCTCTGGCATCAAGTTCGTCAGGATCATCAAGACCCATCTATACTGACTATTGGCCGCACAGAAACCCCCGGGG
>RFIV01000288.1 GCA_003695085.1 Gammaproteobacteria bacterium | reverse complement strand
GTTTCGCCGCTTTCCAGTTCGCTGGCCTTGCCAATCAGCAGTTCCATCGCATCCACCAGCCGGCTTTCATCTTCCGCTTCGATACGAAAAACCGCAAGATCCGATAACCTGCGCTGGCCGATCTGCTTGTTGAACTCCCGCATCCGGGCCTTGAAGCTCCACAGGCCATCGCGCAGATCCCGGAGGCTGGAGGTGACATTCACCACCGCACGCCGGGCCCGTCGCTCGATGGCTTCAGCCTCCTGATCCAGATGGTGGCTGAACTGTATGATCCGGTTGAGCTCGTCCTCATCACTGCCGCTGTACTGGTATTTGGTCAACCCTTTGGCACGGGTGTGCTCCACTCCTTGCGCAAGCTGCGCATTCAGCTCCAGCAGGCGCCGGCAGCTGGTATGATAGTGCTGAAGCTGAGTCGCCAGATCCGCAATCCCGAAGCCCGCATCCCCGACCCAGGGAAGATGCGGCAGATCCGCCAGACAGGTAAACGGCTCGCCATGGTCGATCCGCTCCCGGCGCAGCCGGTCCACCTCCTGATGACTGGTCTCCAGTTGTTTCAGCTGCCCCGCCAGTGCATCCCGCTGATTGTCCAGCTCTGACTGCAGGTGCCCGAAACCCTCGATACGCTCTGCCGCCTGCCGGCGCGCTTCATACAGGGCTTCCAGACGCTCCCGGCGCCCGGGTGCTGACTCACGCAACGCGATCATGCGATCATAGGCCGCCAGCGCCGCCTGAGCATCCGTCAGCTCGGCTTCAAGCCGCCTGCGCTCCTGTAACGCCGCCTCCCGCTCGCGTGCAACCTGTATATGCTCTTCCAGCGCCCGCTGCTCCTGCTCAAGATCCGCCAGCTCTGTTTCCAGCTCCGCACGGGTGCGGCGCGTATACTGTGAAGGCAGCCCGTCGAGTAACAGGCACAGACCCGGCATCTGAAAGCAGTTCGGCTCGCTCTCTGCCAGCAGTCGGCCGAGCGGCCCCGCGCTGAGGCGGAAGCGGCCCGGTGGCAACATCAACACGTCTGCTGACAGAACCCGCGCGAGCTGCTCCGACTGCCTCTCTCCCAGCTCGCGCATCAGGTGCAACATGAGGTGGTCTTCCAGAGTGTCAAGCTGGTTGCGGATTTCAGCCTGCTCACGCCGGCACTTCTCCAGCCGCCGGGTCAGTGCTGGCAGCTTCTCAGCAGGCGCCGCTTGCAGGGCGGCTATCTGCCGGTCCAGACTTTGACGGATGGTGTTCACCTGCGTCTCAAGCTCATTGCGCCCGGTGCTCAGTGCAAAGCGCCTTTCCAGTTCGGCCTGCTCGCGCTCCTCCCCTTCCGCCTCTTCAATCTGCTTCCCGAGCCTCTCCTTTTCGGACAGCACCTCCTGCAACTCCTTGAAAAGATTG
This sequence comes from Gammaproteobacteria bacterium, assembly GCA_003695085.1. Classification (GTDB taxonomy): domain Bacteria; phylum Pseudomonadota; class Gammaproteobacteria; order Pseudomonadales; family Oleiphilaceae; genus Thermohahella. Next base: position 6,473 of record RFIV01000288.1, on the reverse strand, counting down.
TCCCGGCGGGCCTTGACTTCACGGGCTTCTTCTTCCCGCTCTGCCTTTTTCTGCCGGTAATACTGCTCCCAGGCGTCAAGTTGCCGGATGATCTCAGGGCGCCGTGCGGCCAGCTCACCGCGCAGGGCCAGCCGTTCCTCCTGCTGTTTTTCAAGCTTGCTGATGGCATCAAGATTCGCCCGCGCCGCCAGGTACTGTGCCCTGTCTGCATTCACCTCCGCAAATGCCTTTTCCCATTCATGACGAAAGTCGATGGCGGCATCCGGCAAATCCCGGCGGAAAATGTCCAGCAAATAGCGTTTGACATCTTCTGAACGCAGCTTGTCCAGGCGCAGGGTACGGGTCAGAATCCGCTGATAAACCTGCGCGTCGGCCGTATTGTCGAGCCGGAACACCCGGATATCGGTGCCATCCGGCAACGTCTTTCGATTGCGTCCGCCATACAGCAGGTCTGCAAACTCCCGGGGCTCGTAACGACTCGCCTGATAGCCCAGACGGGCCAGGTGGGCTATCAGTTCCGGCTGGGCCACGCGTGTGCCGTCCGCCTTGCGGTAATCTTCCAGACGCAGCGCACCACGATAGGCAAAGTACTCGTAGTCATGGCTGACGCCCTTGCCCACGCAACCGAGCACCACGCTTCCGGTTTCCGGCAACATGGCCTCCAGCAGGATGAAGGCGCTGTTGTCCGGAAAGTAGAAACGACGCGTCTTGTCAAAATCATGGGCCCCGAAGTTCATGGTGCGGCGGTCGATGATGAGCATGAACTGCAGTGCGTTGATCAGGCTGGTTTTTCCGGTATTGTTCGGTGCCACCAGTGAAACGGCCCCATCCAATGGCAGTTCGGCGCGCAGATAGCCTGCACTGCCCAACAAAACCAGTCGCTCGAAGCCGTATCTGAGACTCATTCTCCCTCCTCCTCACCGGGATCTGCGTCGTCCATGAGCCCGGGGGCCGACGCACCGGACCGCGCCAGCGCCTGAAAATGATCCAGATAGCGACTGACTGCGGGCAGCAGCCGCCAGCCATGCTGATCCTTGCGCACAAAGCCCAGTCGTTCGGCCCGGTCCATCAGGCTCGCCAGCGCCTGAGTATCCAGCTCCTCGGCACTGAGCAGATCGCGGTACTTGCCGTCAATTTCCTCCAGCAGTGGGGGACCAATCCGCCAGCGCTGAAAGTCATGGAGCGACAGGCCAGCGTCCGCCTGAAAATCAAAAATAATCATGAACAGCAACGCAAACTGGCGGCTGGTCTTGTTCAGGGTGCTGGACGCTGCCTCGGTATGGAACCAGCAGAATCCCCGGCCATCCACACGCAGATCAAAGCCCAGCGCGCCAAAGAGCCGAATCAGGCGCTCCTGATGCTGCTCCAGTTCGGCCCAGAGCTCCGGCTCGGCCGCCCGGTTGATGTGCCGGCCACTGAGCAGGGCCCGGAACAGCTCCGCAAGATGAGGCACCGCTTCTGTATCCAGCTGCAGGGTATGGGTCATGATTCGTGCAGACTCCAGGGATGGTGTGTGACGCGTATCTTTTCCAGGGTGATGGTGTCCCGCGTCCCGGCATAACGCACCTGCCAGGTTTCATCACGGGACAGGTCATGACAGAGACGTAGCAGCGTTGCATCGGACACTCCGGGGCAGCGATTACGCAACCACGCAAGCAGATCGTCCACCGGCAGGGATGCGAGAAGTGCCCGTCTCAGGGCCTGCTCATCCACGCGCTCGGGCAGGGGCAGGTCACTTGGTTCGACGTCCTCCGAAAAGACGGCCGGGGCCGGTTCGAAGGCCAGCGCCCGGGCCATGACTTCTCGGATTTCATCGCCCGCACTGATGCGGGTGCCCCGCTCCGAGTACCAGACCGGCAAGGATGAAACGTCTGCGCGCCGGGCCAGCGCACGGCGCAATCCCTTTCTGCGTACCTCGCCCAACATGCCGCTGACCGCAGAAGCCAGCGCGTCGTTCTGGCGCACCTCTTCGCGCAACGGAAAGAGCGTATCCGCACATTGCTGGGCGATCAGGCGCCCCTCCCTGCGCAGAGCCTTGGCCTGATAGGACACCTGACGGATCTGAAGCCTGTGAGAATACAGGGCGCCCTGAGCGATATACCAGTCGAGGACACGGTCCAGCGTTGCTTCCACCGCCTCCAGGTGATGACGGAAAACCCCCTGTGGCCCCGTATCCATGAGCTGATTCATGGGCTCGATATACTGATCATACGCCTCCAGCACACGCCGGTACCGGTGCCTGAGCGGGATCTGGCTGTCGGCCGACTTGGCATCCTCGGCAATCTGCATGATCGCCTGCTTGTCATTCTCCAGTTGCAGGCGTATTTGCCGGATCAACTCGGCCAGCCACCCCGCGGCCTGACGAACACGATCGTTGTCGGCCCGGTCCAGCCCTTCGTTCATGGCCTGCAGGGCCTCGCGCATACCATCAATGCGGGCCCTGAGCACCGAAGCCAGCCCCAGTTCATGCTCCCGGGTCAGCCCGCGGACAAAATCCACGACCAGCGGATTGATGAGCAGATCATCCGTTCGCGGCTGTGCCTGAAGGATCTCCGCACGCAGCAGGCTGCGGACGACCTCTTCACGCGCCGCCTGATCCAGCCCCGGCTGAACCCGGCCTGCCACTGCCAGCACCTGTTCCGTTCTGAAGGCCGGGTATTCACGCGCCGCACGCACAAGCGCCTCCACCACTTCCCAGTGCTTGTGAAGCTGAAAGATCAGGCTCTTGGGATGGGTCATGCGGGGTTGATGTCTGCCGGGTCTGCCAAACTGCGTACATGTCACATTCTGCCCAGCATAACGTACGACAATAGCCGATGCCAGAGCAGCCCTGTCCAATCCAGAAATGAGCCCGAAGAGCGGGTATAAAAGAGGGGGCTCAGGCTCATGTGTTATTGCCAGATGCCGGGTGATGATCCGGCAAGATACTCGTGCTAAGCTTACCAGACTTGGCCACGCCAGTGAGGAACACATTTTCAGGGAAAGAACTCATGAAACGGATCGGGATGATCTACATTCGGCTGCAGACACTGCTGATTGCCATCACACTGATTGGATTCGGTGTCTCTGAGCTGCGGGAACTGCACAGTTTTCTGGCCATCGCCAAGACGACCGAGGGCATTGTGGTAGGCTACAAACGCTCCGATCGCAAGGGTTCCGTTCGCAAGAGCTCCACCACGCATAGCACAAACGAATACTTCTACGCGCGCGTGATTGCCTTCAGAGACAGCAATCATCGTGTGCATCATGTCCTCTCTGATGCCTCCGGCACGGAAATCCCAACAGTCGGTGAGCGTGTCACCGTACGCTATGATCCGACCGACCCGGGTAGATTCATGACCGACCTTGGTATCCGGTGCTCAGCCATCATTTTTTCTTTCGCCTTCGGGCTCTTTTGTTTCGGTGTCTTGTTGGCCATGGACTGGGGGCAGTATCGAACTTGGCTCGCAAAACTCAGTAACCAAACGTCACCCGCCCCGACTGGACGATAATGCGCGCATCTGCTTATCTATTAAACAGTGCCCAGTCATTTCGGGCAGGCACCGGTTTTGGCCGGAGCGAAGGTGAACCCGGCATGCAAAGGACTGCGGGAGCAGGTTCCCGATAACGATAAAAGAACCTGTGCGTGCAAGAGGTCCTTCAAGGTGTTGTTCAAGAAGCCCCATCTGATGGCTCTGTGGCTGTGGCTGCCGGTACTCTGGCTGGTCGCCTGCGCTGCCCGTGCGGATGTGGTAGCGCTCAACCAGATTAATGATCCGGTGGTAGTCGGCGAGAGACTGGACTACCTGGAAGATCCGTCCGGATCACTGAACGCGCTGGATCTTCTGGCGGGTGACCGGGCCGAGGATTGGCAGCGCAGCACTGCACGCATTCCCAATCACGGTTACACGGCTTCGGCCTTCTGGTATCGCCTGGATGTCGCCAATACCAGCCCTTCCCAACAATACCGACTGCTTGAAGTGGGCTATGCGCTGCTGGATGAGGTGGATTTTTATCTGCTGTCGGACGGGCTGATTCAGGTGCACTACGAAACCGGGGACCGCCGCCCCTTCGCCAACCGCCCGATTGCGCATCGCAACTTCGTCTTCCCGGTCTCCCTGGCACCGGGCCAGCAGGCTACCATCCTGCTGCGCGTGCGTACGCAAAGCTCCCATCAGGTGCCGGTGACGCTGGCTTCGGAAACCGCCTTCTTCGTCGCCGATCAGGAGCGGGTGCTGGGCAATGCCCTGTATTACGGCATGATGCTGGTGATGATTCTGTTCAACCTGTTCCTGTATGTATCGCTGCGCGAGCGGGTGTACCTGTACTATATCGCCTTCGTGTTCAGTTTCGCGATGGTGCAGTTTCACATTCACGGTCTGCCGTCGCAGTACCTGTGGGCGTCAGTACCCGCCACGCAGGATAAGATGCTGCTCTTCTTTGTGCCCTGCATCACCCTCTTTGCCTCGTTGTTTACCCGCAGCTTTCTCAACACGCGCCAACATGCGCCCGCTGCCGACCGCTTCTTCCGGGTGATGACCGTTCTGTCCTGGATCGGCATGGGCCTGAGTCTGGTGCTGCCCTACGAGCCCTCCATCCTGTATTCACTTGCCGTGGTGATTCCCACATCCACCGCCTGCCTGGTGACGGGCCCGATGCTGTGGACGCGTGGGCATACGATTGCCCGCTTCTACAGTCTGGCGTGGTTTTGCATTACCCTCGCAGCACTGCTGCTGGCTTTCAGCAAGATCGGTCTGTTGCCGCGCAATTTCCTGACGGAGAATGGGCTCCAGTTCGGTGCCGCCATCGAGGCGGTGCTGCTGTCCATGGCCCTGGCCGATCGCCTCAACGCGGAGCGTGAACAGCGCTTTCGCGCACAGCAACAACTTCTGGAAGAAAGCCGCCAACGGGAGCTGGCAGAACGCAGGCTGATGCACGCCGCACTCCACCACCCGTTGACGGGTCTGCCCAATCGGACCTTCTTCGAGAACCGGTTCGAACAGCTGTTCGATCGTGACATTGAACCCGGCCGGCTGATGCTGGGGGTCATCCACCTGCGCCGCTTCCACGAGGTGAACAAGACGCTGGGCCACCTGCAGGCCGATGCGCTGCTGATGAAAATCGCCCGTTCGCTCAATGACCGGGCCCGGCAGATTCCCGGCGCCGTGTTACTGGAAGAGGAAGGCGGGGCAAAGCATTGCCTGTTCGCACTGGAAGGTGTGAGCTTTGGTGTGCTGCTTGACAGCGGGGCCAACACGGACATTCTGGCGCACTTCGAAACACTGGCGCAGCAGGCCGCGCAGCCGGTCGATTTCAATGGCCTGAATATTGATGCCGGCGGCGTGGCTGGCCTGAGTGCGTTGGTCGAACCTGTTTACGATGCCGCAACCCTGATCCGGCACGCGCAAATCGCGGTCGATGTAGGCGCGAAGCAGGGCACTCTCATCACCTGCTACTCTGATTCACTCAACCCCTACAACGCACGACGTCTGCGCCTGGCGGGCGAGCTGCGCAAGGCCATAGAGCAGGACCGTCTGTCGCTGTATTTTCAACCCAAGATCTGCCTGCGTACAGGCGCATTCTCCAGTCTGGAGGCATTGCTGCGCTGGCACCATGAAGAGCTCGGCTTCATCCCACCGGATGAATTCATCCCCATTGCAGAGAAAACCGGCATCATCCGCGAGCTGACAGAATGGGTGCTGCGTAGGGCGGCCCGCCACATTGAGCAGATGATGGACAAGGGCCTGCCGCTTTCAGTGGCGGTGAATGTCTCCGCCGTCAACCTGCGTGAAAGCAACTTTGTGGACAGGCTGGAAGCGCTGCTTGAGGAGACGGATATCCCGGCTGAACTGCTGACGCTGGAAGTCACGGAAACGGCCATGATGGCCGATCCGGAACGGGCCCTGTCGGTCCTGAACAGAATCGATGCGCTGGGCGTGCGCCTGTCCATCGACGACTTTGGTACCGGGTATTCCTCCTTCGCGTACATTCGCAACCTGCCGGTAAGGGAAGTGAAGATTGACCGCTCCTTCGTGATGAAGCTGGATCAAAATCCGGAAGATCTCATCATCGTGCGCACCATGATCAACATGTGTCATGACCTGGGGTTTGAGGTGGTAGCCGAGGGCGTGGAAAACCAGGCCATCAGCGACCTGCTGAGTGATATGGGGAGTGACTATCTGCAGGGCTATCACTTCAGCCGGCCGTTGCCGTTTGATCAGCTGTCCGGCTGGCTGGCCGGGCAGCGACGCTCAACTCCCGGCACCCAAGGCTATACCGGGCAGACCCGGTCTGGTACGTCCGACGCGGTTTAGCCACTAAGCAATTCCCCCTGCAGGCAAAAAAGTTCCGAGGCCAGTCTCGCGTCCCGGCGCGTCTGTCAGCTCGCCGTCATCCACCGCCAGCCGGCCGTTGATCAGCACCTGTCGGATGATGCCCGGGTTGCGGTTGACCAGCCGCTCTATCCCGAAGTTTTCCATCTCTGCCCAGTGCAC
>RFIV01000287.1 GCA_003695085.1 Gammaproteobacteria bacterium | reverse complement strand
GCTGAAATCGCCTGCGATATCAAAGTACCGGACCAGGCTATGCCAGAAGGTCTCCTTGTGCTGAACCGACCACTGATGCAGTGAAGACCAGTCCTCACAATTTACTTCATATTCAGTATGCAACCACTTGATGTATTGGTGTATGGCAGAGTTTTCGATGTCTTCTGACGAGGGCGTCCAAAGCGGTCTGTTCATGGCTGTTTTCCGGTTTGAAGGCTTTGCATATTGTAGTGAGCAAGGCCCGCGCGGGCGTGATAGGGGCGTCCCAGCTGCTGACTGATCCAGTGTCCGGTTCGGGCTAGCTGATCCATGCTCAGCCCTGTCCTGTAACCGTTGCGTTCCAGCAGATAAACCACATCCTCGGTGGCCACATTGCCGCTGGCACCCCGTGCGTAGGGGCATCCACCAAGCCCGGCAATTGACGTGTCAAATGTCCGGATGTCCAGATCAAGTGAGCGGTCTATGGCTGAAACGGCCTGCCCACGTGTGTCGTGCAGGTGCAGAGCCAAATTGTCTGCCGGCAGAGATGTCAGGAGTGTTTTCAACCTCGCTTCTATTTCCCTGGCTGTGCCTGCGCCGATGGTGTCTCCCAACGAAACCTCATAGCAGCCCATCTCGAGCAGCGCGGCTGCCATCCGGGTGACTTGCGAGACATCTGTTTCTCCCTCATAAGGACAGGCGATCAGGCAGGATACGTAGCCGCGCACCTGGAGCCCGTTTTCCAGTGCCGTCTGAATGACCGGTTGAAAACGCTCCAGACTTTCCTGCATGGAGCAGTTGATGTTGCGCTGGCAAAAGGATTCGCTTGCAGCCGTGAATACAGCGATGGTCCTGATGTTCGTTTCAAGTGCACGTTTCAGCCCGGTGCTGTTGGGGACCAGAGCGATTGAATTGAATGCCCGGTTACTCAATCCGGCCAGAACTTCCTCGGTGTGTGCCATCTGGGGCACCCATTGAGGAGAAACGAAGCTGCCCACTTCCAGATGCCTGAAACCGGCATCATGCAGGTGTTCGATAAGCTGTAGGCGCGTCGGGACGTCGAGCGGAAGCGACTCGTTCTGCAGCCCGTCTCTCGGTCCGACTTCCACCAGCGTGACTTCAGTCATCGTCTTTCTCCTTGCCATCTTTCCCTGAAGCATAGGTGAAGAGAGACTGGCCTTCACGGATGGTGTTGCCCTCGGAAACGAAAAGCTTCTCAAGTATGCCCTCATGTGAGGCGCGAACCGGATGCTCCATTTTCATGGCTTCCAGAATCATGATGGTATCGCCGGCCTCTACCGTGTCGCCGGTCGATTTCAGTACCTTGATGACGGTACCGGACATGGGGGCGAGGGTATCGTTTTCCGGAGCGGTACTGTCCGCTTCCCAGCTTGTCTGGTGTTGATGAGAAACAATGGCAAGTTCGGGTTCTGTGAGAATGAGGGTGTGCTCGGTGTATACATAGCTCACATTGCGCCAGACGTTTTCCTGAGCCGCTCTCACACTGACTTTACCGGACGTTTCACTCCAGCGAATTTGAAAGCAGTGCTGTGCATCACGCCACCGCAGTGAGACGGTGTCCCCCTCCAGACGCGCATTCAGATGAAAGTGCTCATCGCCTGCCGAGAGGGTAAAACAGGTTTCGTAGATTGGAGTATTGGAGGACCAGGCCCATTGACGGAGTGGCCGTGGGATCTGCAGACGCCCCTCCTGAAGCAGCGCTGCGACCGCATGGGGCAGTACAGCTTCCTGCAGTCGTTGTTTGCCGGGGGGATGCTCCTCGCACAGGCGCGTGTGCAGGCGTGCCTCACGGAAGGTGTCGGTCGCCAGCAAGTGACACAGGTAGTCGAGGTTGGTCTGTACACCTTCGATGCGCGTATGGCACAAGGCTTCGAACAGTCTGTTGATGGCAGCGTCACGTGAGGGAGCGTGCACAATCATTTTGGCCAGCATGGGATCAAACCATGCACTGACTTCCGTACCGGATTCAACGGCGTGATCCACACGCAAGCCGGCAGATGTCTCGGGCCACACCACCTGAGTCAGGCGTCCGGTTGAAGGCAAAAATGCTTTGGCAGGTTGCTCGGCATAAATGCGGGCTTCGATGGCATGCCCTTGCAATTGCACATCATCTTGCGTGAAAGGAAGAGGCTGGTCATCGGCAATGCGCAGTTGCCATTCCACAAGGTCCAGTCCGGATACACATTCGGTCACCGGGTGTTCAACCTGCAAGCGGGTATTGACCTCCATGAAGTAGAATGCGTCATCGGGCCCCAGCAGGAACTCGACTGTACCTGCGTTGACGTAGCCAATGGCACGCGCACAGCGGACGGCTGCCTCACCCATGGCGGCTCGCAGTGCGTCGGAGAGGCCTGGCGCGGGCGCCTCCTCGAGTATTTTCTGGTGTCTGCGTTGAACTGAACAATCACGATCACCAATATACAGGGCATGCCCGTGTGCATCACACAGAAGCTGAACTTCGACGTGTCGCGCAACAGGCAGGTATTTTTCCAACAGTACATGGTTGCTGCCGAAAGCATTCAGGGCTTCCCTTTGGGCGCTTTCCAGTGCATCCGGAAAATCTGCAACGCTCTCGGCCACTTTCATGCCCTTTCCGCCACCGCCCGCGCTCGCCTTGATAAGAACCGGGAAGCCAATTCGCCGTGCTTCTTCAAGCAATCTGTCGGGTGACTGATCTTCTCCATGATAGCCCGGTACCGTGGGCACTCCGGCTGCCTCCATGGCGGCCTTGGCAGTGGATTTGTCCCCCATCTGTTCGATGGCATCCGGGCGAGGGCCAACAAAACGAATACCGGCTTTGATGACGCGGCGGGCAAAGTCTGCGTTCTCCGACAGAAAACCATAACCCGGGTGGATGGCATGGGCGCCAGCCTTTTCGGCAACTTCCAGTATGGCATCCATGTTGAGGTAGGCGCCGGTGGGTGAGGGGCCTTCAATTGGCCAGGCTTCATCTGCCATGCGCACATGGGGTGCCTGTGCATCCGGTTCTGCATAGATAGCGATGGTTCGAAGTCCGAGTTTGTGGGCTGTCCGCATGATGCGGCAGGCAATTTCTCCCCGGTTGGCTACCAATATGCGTTTGATGTGCTGCATCAGCGAGCCCTCCAGCTGGGCGTTCTCTTCTCGAGAAAGGCCGCCAGCCCTTCCTGTGCCTCGGCTGAGGCGCGGCGCGTGGCAATCATCGCGGCCGTGTGTGCGCGAACATCTTTCGCAACATCGCTTTGACCCACATTGCGAACCAGTTGCTTGCATTCACGCACGGCACCCGGGGCGTGACCCGCGATTGTCCGGGCGAGGGACTCTCCGCGACGGGTCAGCTCTTCCTCTGTGCACACTTCGTGAACCAGCCCTGTCAGGCAGGCCTGATGGGCATCCAGTTCCTCGGCACTGAGCATGTAGCGTCGTGCCTGTCTGAGCCCCATGGCCCGGATCACGTAGGGTGAAATGACTGCCGGGATAAGCCCCAGTCGCACCTCACTCAGACAAAACCGGGCGGTGTCTGCCGCGATGGCAATGTCCGAGCAGGCGACCAGCCCCAGGGCTCCGCCATACGCGGCGCCTTGTATCAGACTGATGACAGGAACCGGGCAGTGATCGACGGCCTCCATGAGTGCTGCGAGTTTCCCGGCGTCTTTCACATTGTCTTCTGCGGACGCCTGCCCGAGCCGGCGCATCCAGTCAAGGTCGGCACCGGCTGAAAAGTGTCGGCCTTCACCCCGCAGGATGACGACCCTGCAATCATCATTGACCGCTGCGTCCAGAAACGCCTGTGTCAGCTGTTCGATAATGGTTTCGTCAAAAGCGTTGCGCTTGTCCGGCCTGTTGAGGGCAACGTAAAAGATACCCGCTTCAATTCTTGTCTGAATCATGAGCATTACATCCTGAAAACGCCAAACCGGGTGGAGGAAACCGGCGCGTTCATTGCAGCCTGAAGTCCCAGCGCCAGAACCATGCGGGTGTCAGCCGGGTCGATGATACCGTCGTCCCAGAGGCGCGCGGTGGCATAGTAGGCATCAGACTGAACGTCGAATTGTTCCAGAATGGGGCGTTTGATGGACTCAAGGTCCTCAGGTCCCATCATCTTGCCGGCACGTGCCGCTGCCTCCTGGCGAACCTGGGCCATGACGCCGGCTGCCTGCTCGCCGCCCATGACCGCAATGCGGGCATTGGGCCACATCCACAGGAATCTGGGATTGTAGGCGCGTCCGCACATCCCGTAGTTCCCGGCTCCGAAGCTGCCTCCGATGATAACGGTGAGTTTGGGGACATTGGCACAGGCTACGGCATGCACCAACTTTGCCCCATGTTTGGCAATGCCTTCTGCTTCATACTTGGGGCCGACCATGAAACCGGTAATGTT
>RFIV01000286.1 GCA_003695085.1 Gammaproteobacteria bacterium | reverse complement strand
CTGCGGCGATACGGTCTCAGGCGCATCTACTTTGCGGCGCTCACGTTTCCCACCAGTTTCGTGTCACTGTCGCGCACGTTTGGACGGGTGTATACCCTGCATGAGGCTGCGACGCCGCCCTGGGAGAGAGCCATCCTCAGGCAGTTTGCACGTGATACCTACGGAGACGATTTCGATGAAAGCGCCGGCATTGCCCGCCACCAGAATGTGCCCCAGGGCGAGAATCGCCCGGTACCCGACGATATCGCGCAGCGCGTCGCCCGCTATGAGCGCATGAACCCGGAATGGCGGGACGGTTGTTCGCTGCCGATCATGATGCGGCTGGACGTGCCGACCGCTGTCAGCACGCTCAAGACCTCCGCCCGGCGGCTGGTGAGACGGCTGAAAAAGGCCGCGTGACAAAATGTAGGAAAATCACGCCATTTTCCCCATGTGGCGTATGGGCAAGGGCCAGCAGGGCGGGTACAATATTCGTCCGCTAAACCCACCACATCGTCACACAAGGGGAAACCATGTTTGAGCAGGTCAGTGCCGCCCCGGCGGATCCGATTCTGGGACTTACCGAAGCCTTCAACAAAGACACCCGAGCGAACAAGATCAACCTCGGTGTGGGCATTTACAAGGATGAAAACGGCGCGACACCCATTCTGGGCAGCGTCAAGGCGGCCGAGAAGATCCTGCTCGATACGGAAACGTCCAAGAGCTACCTGAGCATCGAAGGTCTGCCCGAATATGGACAGGGCGTGCAGCGGCTGCTCTTCGGCGCCGACCATGCCATCGTGAAGGACGGGCTGGCCCGCACGGCACATTGCCCCGGCGGCACCGGTGCGCTGCGTATCGCCGCCGAGTTCATGGTGCGTCAGCTGGGCGTCAAGCGCATCTGGGTGAGCAACCCCACGTGGGCCAACCACGGCAGTGTGTTCCGCGCGGCAGGGCTCGAGGTAGCCGAGTACACCTACTACAACGCCGAAACGCACGACAAGGACTTCGCTGGCATGAAGGCGGCGCTGGCGCAGGTTCCCGCCGGTGATGCCGTCCTCTTCCACGGGTGCTGCCACAACCCCACCGGCATCGACCCTACTGCCGACGAATGGAAAGAGCTGGCCGACATGGCCGCCAATGCCGGTTGGGTGACCCTGTTCGATTTCGCTTACCAGGGCTTTGCCCGTGGCATTGAAGAAGACGCCCAGGGCCTGCGCGTTTTTCTGGAGAAGAATCCGGAACTGCTCATCGCCAGCTCCTTCTCCAAGAACTTCGGCCTGTACAACGAGCGCGTCGGCGCATTCACGCTGGTGGCGAAGACCCCGGAGGTGGCCGACAGCTGCTTCAGCCAGGTCAAGGCCATCATCCGCGCCAACTACTCCAACCCGCCGTTCCACGGTGCCGGAATCGTGACCACCGTGCTGGGCAGTGAGGAACTGACCGCTCAGTGGGAGCAGGAAGTGGCCGACATGCGTGACCGGATTCAGGCCATGCGCGACCTGTTCGTGCAGACCCTGAAAGACAAGGGCGTGACCCAGGATTTCAGCTTCATTGCCCGCCAGAACGGCATGTTCAGCTTCTCCGGCCTGAGCAAGGAGCAGGTGGCCCGCCTGAAGGACGAATTCGGCATCTACATCGTCGGCTCCGGCCGCATCAGCGTTGCAGGCATGACGCGCAGCAACATGGATGCCCTCTGCAGCGCGATTGCCCAGGTCCTGTAAGCGCCTGGCGGACAGGCTGAGTATGCGAACACCCCGGCACCGACCGGGGTGTTCCTTTTTGAATGCCCATCTGCTCTACCACGCTGGTATAGGGAATCCAGGTCTCGAGCCGTTAGGGAATCTGGTCGCGGGCCGGCTTTATGGTACGCTTGGGGCCGATTCAGGTTGAGTGGTGCGACCTGACAGAAGGCTGGCTGCGCAGACGCATCTGCGACACATCCTGTCGTTCTGATGGGTATACTGCATCATTGCCGTGTTGGGTAATCAGGAGGTAATTCGCGTGATGGAAACAGTCTCGTTGAGCGTATGGCTGGTGTCTGTGGTGCTGGCACTGGGCGCGGGAACCCTGGCGTCTGCATTCATCTATGGTCGCAAGGTCGGTGAGGGGCGGACGGAAGCCGAGCGGTTGACCGCGGAGCTGAACAACGCGCGTGCGGCCCACGAGCAGGCCGTGAGCCAGCTGGAACAGGTGCGCAGGCAGGCCAGCGAGGCGGAAGCCCGTGTCCACGCGCTCGAGCTCGAGCGCAGCCGTCTGACCGTGCAGGCAGAGAATCTGCAGCAACGGGCCGGGCAACTGGAAGAGGCACTGACGCAGGCAAAAGCCGCGCACCAGGCGCTGGAACAGGCGCGTGACGCGGCCCGTGACGCCCAGCATCAGGCAGAAAAACTGCGGGACACCCGACAGGCCGAGCTGGAAGCCCTCAGGAATGCGCGGGAGGAAGACCTTGACCGCCTGACCCGGCTCAACGAACGGCTTGAGCGCCTGCAGCATGAGCGCGATGAGCTGCGCGAGCGCCTGACCCAGCTGGAAACCGAGCACGAGGAACGTCAGGCCAGCTATGCCCGCGAGCTGGAACGCTTTGACGAACAGAAGAAAGTGCTGGAAGAGCAGTTCCGCAACCTCTCCAACAAAATTCTGGAAGACCGTGCCCGGGCGCTGCAGGAAAGCAATCAGACCAGCCTCAACGCCGTGCTGCAACCCTTCAAGAGCGCCATGGAAAGCTTCAAGAAGGAAGTGCAGGAGATCCATCACCGCGAGACCCTGGCACAGGGCGAGCTGAAGAAGGAGCTGGAAACGCTCAAGAGCCTCAACCAGCAGATCACCCAGGAAGCCCATGAGCTCTCCACGGCCCTCAAGGGCCAGAAGAAGCTGCAGGGCAACTGGGGGGAACTGGTGCTGGAGAACGTCCTGGAGCGTTCCGGTCTGCAGGCGGGCCGTGATTATGAGCGGGAAGTCAGCATCACCAACGAGGAAGGCGAACGCAAGCGGCCGGATGTGGTCGTCTATCTGCCACAGGGCAAGCACCTGATCATCGACGCCAAGGTATCCCTCAATGCCTATACGCGCTATGTGAACGCGGAAGACGACGCCGAGCGTGCGCTGGCGCTCAAGGAGCACGTCCAGGCCGTCAAGGATCGTATTGCCGAATTGGCCGGGCGCGACTATACCAAGTTGCCGGGCATCAAGTCGCCGGAAGTGGTGTTCATGTTCATTCCCATCGAATCAGCCTTTGTGGAAGCCCTCAAGGCCGATGAAACCATCTACCAGCAGGCACTGAACCAGAACGTGCTGGTCGCCACCCCCACCACACTGCTGACCAGCCTGAATATAGTAAGGCAGCTCTGGCGTTATGAAAACCAGAACAAGCACATGCAGAAGCTGGCCGAAAGTGCAGAAGGCGTGCACGAAAAACTCAAGACCTTTCTCAAGAGCTTCGAGGGGTTGAAGAAAGCGCTGGTGCGCGCCATGTCAGCCTATGAAACGGCGGAAGGTCAGCTGGTGAATGGCCGCGGCAATCTGGTCAAGCGGGTGCATGACTTCAAGGAACTCGTACCGGCGATCAAGTCCGAGCTTCCCAGGGACTACGTGGAAAAAGCGGAGCTGGAGCTGGAACTGATCGAAGACGGCGCCCCGGCAGGCGAGGCGCAATCGGATGAAGCGTCGGCAGGGGACGACGGGCGCGCGGAGTAATCCGCGCCCGGTCGCCTTCCCCTCAGACAGTCTCGGCCTGATGATCCGACGCGGCCAGCGCTTTCAGGCGTGCGACACCCACGGGCTCTTCCTTCAGCACCGGCACCAGTGCGACTCGCGAGGCATGCTGCGAGGTCACCGCCCGGATTTCCGCCACTTCCTGCCGTGCACGCTGGCGCAGCAGCGGTGAAACCGGTCGTGCGGCCAGCAGGCTGTTGTTGATCACCCAGGCCCAGGGCTCGATGCCTGCCCGGCGCAGGTCCTCCTGCAGGTGCGCGGCTTCCAGCACCGGCGTGGTTTCCGGCAG
>RFIV01000285.1 GCA_003695085.1 Gammaproteobacteria bacterium | reverse complement strand
TCCAAGACGCGTCTGGATCGGTTGGGTTACTTCAAGACCGTGTCCGTCAATACGCCGCTGGTGCCCGGACATGATGACCTGATTGACGTGAATTACGCGGTGGAAGAGCAGCCCACGGGCAGCCTCAGTGCCAGTCTGGGTTTTTCGCAGAGTGACGGCCTTCTGCTGGGCGTCAATGTTTCCGAGAAGAACTTTTTTGGAACCGGGCGAAGTGTCGGGCTTGGGCTGAACCGTTCGGCAAGCGTCAAGAGCGCCAATCTGTCCTATACCAATCCGTTTTTCACAGTCGATGGTGTCAGTCGGGGGTTCCGGGTTTTCTACAAGGAGACCGACTACGAAGAGGCCGATATTTCTTCTTACAGCACGGACAAGCTGGGCGGAGCCATGACCTTTGGCTATCCCATCGACCGGATCACGCGCCTGAGTTTTGGCTTGCAGGCCGAGAACACGAAGATCAAGCTGGGTTCCTATCCGGCTCAGGAGATCACCGACTTCATTGATGTTCATGGTGACGCCTTTGAACAGGTCCTGCTGACGGGCAGCTGGACACGCTCCAGTCTCAACAAGGGCCTGTTCCCCACCAAGGGCTGGTCGCAGTCCCTTGGCATTGACATTGCTCTGCCGGAAATTTCAGACCTTGAGTTCTACAAGATTCAGTACGAATCGGATTACTATCTGCCGCTTTCGGATAACCACGAATGGGTGTTTCGCCAGCGGGTTAATCTGGGCTATGGAAATGGCTACTCCACTACCGGATCCCTGCCGTTCTTTGAACACTACTTCGCCGGTGGTTTTGGCTCGATTCGCGGATTTGACAGTTCGAGCCTGGGCTTGTTGTCGACACCCGCATCCGATGATCCGAACCAGGATGGCGATCCGTTTGGGGGGAACGTACTCACAGAGTTCAATTTTGAGCTCATATTCCCGTTCGTGATTCTGGAAGACCGGTCTTCCGTGCGCACGTCATTGTTCCTGGATGCCGGCAATGTCTTTGATACCAATCGTGGTTACAATCCCTCTCTGGATGAAGTCCGGGCTGCCGCGGGACTGTCCTTGTCATGGATTACACCCGTGGGCCCGTTATCGTTCAGTGTCGGCAAGGCGCTGCGCAAGAAAGACGGTGACAATACTCAGGTGTTCCAGTTCATGCTGGGACAGACTTTCTGATCAAACATTCGCATAACAAAGGAGACAGGCATGTTCAAACGTTTTGGGGGGCTGTTGCTGGCCCTGTTGCTCGCGGGGCAGGCGATGGCGGAGCTCAAGGTCGCGGTAGTGGATTATCGTGGCGCGCTGATGGCTTCCGATGCAGCCAAGGCCTACACACAGAAGCTCAAGAAGGAATTTGCCGCGAAGGAAGAGGAAATTCGCAAGTTGGGTGAAGAAGCCCAACGCCTGCAAGAGCGCATGCAGAAAGATGCCGCCATACTCAGTGAAACTGAAGCGGCGGACCTGAAGACGCAGTTCGAGGCCAAGGTGCAGGATTTCGAGTACCTCAAGCGCAAGTACCAAAGTCAGATTTCCAAGCGTCAGGAGGCGTTTTTGCGCGAGTCGGAGCCACGCCTGCAAAGGGCACTGAAGTCACTCATCGAGGCCAATCAGTATGATCTGGTCTTGCCGCGTCAATCGGTCGTGCATGTCAAACCGACGCTGGATATCACGCCCGAGCTGATCAAGGCGCTCAACAAACAGAAGTGACGACCATGCTGACTCTCGAGGCGCTGGCCCGGCATATTGGGGCGGAATTGCGAGGAGACGGTGCGGCACAAGTGGCTGGCCTGAACACCTTGGGTGCAGCCGGCCCGGATGAAGTGGCCTTTCTCGCCAATCCGGCGTATGCGGGGCAACTGGAAACCACCCGGGCATTGGCCGTTATCGTGTCTCCGGACATGGCGGACAAGGCTCCGACCAATGTCTTGGTGATGGGCAACCCCTATCTCGGCTATGCTCTCGCGTCGCAAATTTTCGGCCGCAGTGCTCAGGCGGCTGAAGGGGGCGTTCATCCTGCAGCCGTGTTGGCGGAGGATGCGCAGTTGGGCGAGGGCTGCACCATTGGCCCGAATGTGGTAATCGAGGCCGGTGCCCGGATTGGTGCAGGCAGTCGGATCGGGCCGGGATGCCATATCGGGGCCGGCGCAGTGATTGGCAAGCGGGCGCGACTGTACCCCGGGGTGACCCTTTACCATGGTGTCACGCTCGGCGATGACGTGATCGTGCACAGTGGTGCCGTAATTGGATCGGATGGGTTCGGCTTTGCACCCGCATTCGGAGACCTGTCCGGGCAATCGTCCCTTACAGATCTGGCGCCGGGATTTCACAAGATCGAGCAACTTGGCGGTGTGCGTATCGGTAATCAGGTCGAGATTGGTGCCAATACCACCATTGATCGCGGTGCGCTGGACGATACCGTGATCGAGGATGGTGTGAAGCTGGATAACCAGATTCAGATTGCACATAACGTGCGTATCGGCGCGCACACGGTCATGGCAGCCTGTTCGGGAGTCGCCGGGAGTACGGAAATTGGCCGTCATTGCATGATCGGCGGAGGCGTCGGGATTGCCGGCCATCTGAAAATCTGTGATGGTGTGCAGATCACGGGCATGACTCTGGTGTCTCATTCAATCAGTGAACCCGGTACCTACTCATCTGGAACAGCGGTGGAACCGAACAGCCAATGGCGCCGCAATGTGGCGCGCTTTCGCCAGTTGGACAAGCTCGCACGCAAGGTATCGGCGCTTGAAAAAACGTTGCGCGAGATGGAGACGCCCCGGTCTTCAACTTCAGAGGATTAACAATTGATGATGAATATTGATGAAGTACTGGACTATCTGCCGCACCGGTATCCTTTCCTGCTGGTCGATCGTATTCTTGAGGTGGAACCGGGCAAGCGCGCACGGGGCATCAAGAACATCACGTTCAACGAACCCTGTTTTACCGGCCATTTTCCCGGCAATCCCATCATGCCGGGTGTACTGATTATCGAAGCCATGGCTCAGGTGGCCGGCATTCTTGGCTTTGTGACGGTGGGCAAGAAGCCCAGTGACGGATTCACGTATTATCTGGCTGGCGCCGACAAGGTACGCTTCAAGAAGCCGGTGATTCCCGGTGATCAGCTGGTCATGGACGCCAATTTTCTGATGGACAAGCGGGGCATCTGGAAGTTTGCCTGCGAGGCACGCGTAGACGGCCAGCTGGCGTGCAGTGCAGAGATTCTGACAGCAGAGAGAAGTGTGTAAACATGGCGATTCATCCCCAGGCGATAGTTGATCCCAGGGCGGAGCTGGCTCCGGATGTCGAAGTGGGCCCGTTTTCCGTGATCGGACCGGACGTGTCCATTGATTCGGGCACCGTGATCCACTCTCACGTTGTGGTCAAGGGGCCGACACACATTGGCAAGCACAACGAGATTTTCCAGTTTGCGTCTGTCGGCGAGGCTTGTCAGGACAAGAAGTACAAGGGAGAGCCCACACGCCTGGAGATTGGTGACCACAATGTCATTCGCGAGAACTGCACGCTGCATCGGGGCACCGTTCAGGATGAGGGGGTGACGCGCATTGGCAGTCACAACTTGCTGATGGCCTATGTCCACGTCGCCCATGACTGCGTTGTGGGAAATCACACCGTACTGGCCAACATGGCAACGCTCGCGGGACATGTCGTGGTGGATGACCACGTGATTCTGGGCGGCGGCACCATGGTGCACCAGTTCTGTCACATTGGTGTGTACGCCATGGCGGCGGGTGGCAGCATCGTGCTGAAGGACATTCCGGCATTTGTCATGGCCAGCGGGCAGCCAGCAGCACCGCATGGACTGAATGTGGAGGGCCTCAAGCGCAAGGGGTTTGACTCCGGTGTCATCCGGGCTTTGCGCAACGCATACAAACGCCTGTACCGCCAGGGGTTGCCGCTTGAGGAAGCGTTGGCAACCATCGAGGCCGAGGGGCAGGGTGAACCGATGATCCGCCTGTTTGTGGACAGTGTGAGGCGCAATACGCGTGGCATCATCCGCTGAACACGGCTCTTCAACTCCCGGCGCTGACCGGGAGTTTCATTTTGGCCTGGTGGCCGGTGAGGCCTCAGGGGATATACTCGGCGCAGGACTGATTCGGGCGCTGAAGAAAAGATACCCCAAGGCACGCTTTTCCGGTATTGGCGGACCGCTGATGATTGCGGAAGGCATGCACAGCCTCTTTCCCATGGAGCGCTTGTCCGTCATGGGGCTGGTCGAGGTGTTGGGGCGCTTGCGCGAGCTTTTTGGTATTCGCAACGCACTTGTCAGGCACTTCGAGCGTGACCGGCCGGATGTATTTATCGGTATCGATGCGCCGGATTTCAACTTGCGTCTGGAGCGCCCGCTCAAAGCACGTGGTATCCCCACGGTTCATTATGTCAGCCCGTCTGTCTGGGCCTGGCGGCAGGGCCGCATCAAGACGATCCGCAAGTCTGTCGATACCATGCTGACCCTGTTTCCGTTTGAAACGGCCTTTTATGAGCGTCATGGTATGCAGGCACGCTGTGTGGGGCACCCGCTGGCAGATGAGTTGCCGCTCACGCCACGCACCCAGGCCGCCCGCGAAAGGCTTGGTCTTCCGGACGACAGGCCTGTCATCACCGTCATGCCAGGATCGCGGGGCGGGGAGGTGTCGCGCATCGGGCCTGTCTTCTGTGAAACCATGGTCCGAATTGCCACGCAGCGCCCGGACGTTGTGTTTGTGATTCCGGCAGTCAATGCGCAGCGTCGGGCTCAGATTGAAGCGTTGCTTGAGTCGCTGTCCGCATCCCTGGATGTCCGCTTGATTGATGGCCAGTCCCGCACGGCAATGGAAGCGTCGGACGTCATTTTGCTGGCTTCTGGTACAGCGACGCTTGAAGCCATGTTGCTCAAGAAGCCGATGGTGGTGGCTTACCGTTTGGCGGTGATCACCTACTGGATCATGAAGCGCCTGATCAAGGTGCCCTGGGTTTCGCTTCCCAATTTGCTGGCGGGGCGTGAACTGGTACCCGAACTGATTCAGAAGGCGGCAGTTCCGGACCGCCTGGCGTCTGCCGTGGTGGCGCGACTGAGACCGGAAGCGGCTGACGCATTGCGTGAGACTTTTACCGAGATTCATCGCCAGCTTCGCCGGGATGCGTCCGAGCAGGCGGCCGATGCAGTGAGCGAGCTGATGCAGGCCCGGAGGGCGCATGACTGATCAACTGGCACTGTTTGGGAGCGAGATCGATTCGGAAGCGCTGATTTGTGGAGTGGATGAGGTCGGGCGTGGCCCGCTTGCAGGCAATGTGGTGGCCGCAGCCGTAATTCTGGATCCGGAGAACCCGATCCAGGGGCTGACAGACTCCAAGGCACTGAGTGCGCGTCGCCGTGATGTGCTGTTTGACAGAATCCGGAACGAAGCTCAGGCTTGGGCGATTGCCGAGGCGACGCCGGCAGAAATTGATCGCCTGAACATACTGCAGGCCACCTTGTTGGCGATGCAGCGAGCCGTCAGCATGCTCAGCGTGCGCCCCACGCATGTCTATGTCGATGGCAACCGGGCACCAGAGTTTGGCATTCCCGCCACTGCTATTGTAAAGGGGGATGCGCTGGTACCGGCCATTTCGGCTGCGTCCATTCTGGCCAAGGTATACCGGGACAGGCAGATGGTGGAGCTGGATGCGCGCTACCCGATGTACGGTTTTGCGCGTCACAAGGGCTACCCTACGCGTGAGCATCTGGATGCTCTTCGCAAACATGGTGTTCTTGAGATGCATCGGCGCTCATTCGGCCCGGTCCGAAAGATTCTGGAATCTGTGGAGCAACAAGGGTAAGTCGTCATGCATGTCAAGATGTGGCTGGGAGGCCTGCTGATCGGCTGTGTGCTGCCCGTGAATGCGGCGGTATACACGTGGACGGATGCACAGGGGCGGGTGCACTACTCTGACAAGCCCCCGGCTCACGTCAAGGCGGAACCGGTTGAGCTGCGGGATTCTCCTCGTCATGAGGAGGAAGCCCATGAGGTGGCCGAGCGTTACAAAAAGGCCTGGCAGACGCTGAAGGAGAAGGACCGGGCGCGCGCGGAGGCAAGGAAGAAGGAGGAGCAGGAAAGGAAGCGGAAGGCCCGGTTATGCCAGGAGATTCGCAAGGCAGCCCGGTTCTACAAGGAACGTTATCCCACCTACCGTCTGGACAGCGAGGGCAAGCCCCAGTTTCTGACAGATGAAGAGCTGGTAGCGCGCGAGCGTGAACTTGAAGCGCGCTACCGGGCCGAGGGGTGCAGCTAGCTTCTCAGCGCTCCAGATACTTCAGCTTGTCCTTGACGCCATCCCATTCTTCCGCGTCAGGCAGCGGATCTTTCTTTTCGGTGATGTTTGGCCAGACACGGCACAGTTCGGCATTGATCTCGATGAACTGTTTTTGATCAGCGGGCAGTTCGTCTTCGGAGAAAATGGCCTGAGCCGGGCATTCGGGCTCGCAGAGAGCGCAGTCAATACACTCATCCGGATCGATGACCAGAAAATTCGGGCCTTCATAGAAGCAGTCCACCGGGCAGACTTCCACGCAGTCTGTGTACTTGCACTTGATGCAGTTTTCGGTCACTACAAAGGTCATGGTGTGTTCCTTTTCATTATCGGTCCGGGACGCGGCCCGGCTTCACAGCTCGAACATGGCATTGTAATGGGCACCCTCGCTGCTCGCAATGGTGCACTCCTGCCTTTCAGGCGTCCAGTTCACGTTTGAGTTCATAAAGCAGGTCGAGTGCCTGGCGCGGGGTCAGATCATCGGGATCCAGTTCGCGCAGGCGGTTTTCAACAACAGAATCCGGTGCTTCGGCAAACATGTCGGGCTGGACATCATGAATGTGTGCCGGTTGATGCTGATTTTCCAGTCGATGAAGCCGTTTGCGAGCCTGATTGATGACCTGTCTCGGGATGCCTGCCAGCTGGGCGACCTGGATACCGTAACTCTGGCTTGCAGGGCCCTCCAGCACGCTGTGAAGGAACACGATGGTATCCTGGTGCTCGCGCGCAGTCAGGTGGACGTTGGCAACGGTCTGAATCAGGGCCGGGAGTTCGGTCAGCTCGAAATAGTGGGTGGCAAACAGGGTCAGGGCGCCGAGCTTGCGCGCCAGATACTCGGCGGACGCCCAGGCCAGTGATAACCCGTCATAGGTGCTGGTCCCGCGTCCCACCTCGTCCATCAGCACCAGGCTGTTGCGTGTGGCGTGGTTGAGAATATTGGCCGTTTCGGTCATCTCGACCATGAAGGTGGAATGGCCGCCGGCGATATCATCCGAGGCGCCCATGCGGGTGAAGATCCGGTCAATGGGCCCCAGCGTCGCCTCACTGGCAGGCACATGGCTGCCGCAGTAGGCAAGCAGCACAATCAGGGCGGCCTGTCGCATGTAGGTTGATTTGCCGCCCATGTTGGGGCCGGTGATGATCAGCATGTGGCGCTCATCGTTCAGGGTCAGGTCGTTGGGGACAAACGGCCCGTCCAGAAGCTGCTCGACGACCGGGTGCCGACCGTCGCGAATGGTGATTTCCCGCTGAGAAACCAGTTTGGGCGGACAGAACCGGAGCGATTGCGCACGTTCGGCAAAGTTGCTGAGCACGTCCAGCGTTGCCAGGGCCCGTGCACAGGACTGAAGGGCTTTCAACTCGTCCTGTAGCGTGCGGATCAGTTGCTCATACAGGTGTTTTTCCCTGGCCAGTGCACGACTTTTTGCGCTGAGTGCCTTGTCTTCGAACGTTTTCAGCTCGGGTGTGATAAATCGCTCGGCATTCTTGAGTGTCTGGCGGCGTACGTATTCCGTGGGGGCCTTGTCGGAATGCGTGCGCGGAATCTCGATATAGTAGCCGTGTACGCGGTTGAAGCCGACCTTGAGTGTGCTGATTCCGGTGCGTTCACGCTCTCGCGTTTCAATGGCCAGCAAGTGCTCACCGGCGTTTTCGCTGATCCCGCGGAGCTCGTCCAGCTCGGCATCGTAACCTGTAGCGATCACGCCCCCGTCCCGTATCG
>RFIV01000284.1 GCA_003695085.1 Gammaproteobacteria bacterium | reverse complement strand
CCAGTGTGAACTTCCGTGAAGAGCTGGATCAGGCGCTGCGCATCAATACCCTGTGCCTGCTCGAGCTGATCGAGTTGGCTGAGCGCGGCCACGACACGGCATTCGTACAGGTATCCACCTGCTATGTGCATGGTTACCACTCCGGCGATATCGCCGAGCAAAATCATGCGCCGGCCAAGGGGGGGATTCCCCGCCACCCTGACGGCTATTATGAGGTGGAACCGCTGATCGATCAGTACCGCATGGAGATTGATCGCATTTACGCGCAGGCGGACGAGAGCAAGCGAGCCGAAGCACTGATCCGACTGGGGGCGCGGCATGCGCAGGCGCATGGCTGGAACGATGTCTACACCCTGACCAAATGGATGGGCGAGCAACTGTTGTACAAGTATCGCCGGGGCAAGTCGCTGGCGGTGGTGCGGCCGGCGATTGTGGAGAGTGCCTGGCAGGAGCCCATGCCGGGCTGGGTAGAGGGCGTCAAGGTGGCCGATGCCGTGATTCTGGCCTACGCACGCCAGAAGGTATCGCTGTTCCCGGGGCGCCGCGCCGGCATCATTGATGTGATTCCGGTAGACCTGGTGGCCAACAGCATCATCATGGCAGCGGCAGAAACCCAGATTGCAGCGCCGGATCATCGCATTTACCAGTGCTGCTCGGGTGAAACCAACCCCATTACCCTGGGGCAATTTATCGATCTCCTGCAGGAGGAAGGTCTCAATCACTACTACAAGTACGACCGCCTGTTCTTCCAGAAACCGGAGAAGCTGTTCAGGACCGTACCACGCTGGCTCTTTGGGCTGATCATGCGATCCGGTTTCGCGGCAGTCCGGGGCTGGGCAGCCGTCAGCCGTCTGGTGGGCCGTTCAGGGTCGACCCGGGCGATGGAAGTGTTCCGCACCACCCTTAACCTCGCCCTGGTGTTTTCGTTCTATACAGTTCCGAACTACCGGTTCAGCAATGCACGTCTCCGCGCCCTGGCAGAGCGCATGGGCGATGCTGATCGTGAACTGTTTCCGGTGGATGCTGCGGTGTTTGACTGGAAGGTGTGGCTGCAAGATATCCACATGGCCGGCCTGAATCGCTATGCCCTGCGCCCAAAGCCCGCGCGCCAGACCGGGCGCAAGCGACGTCGTCACGCTGCACCCGCCGCATCTGAGACCGCTTCCGAGACCGCCTGAGGGCGGCATCGGGCGGTCGGATTGTTAACAAAACGACCAAGGTCTAATTTATTCAGGGGGTAAATTGGCGCTATAACCGTCTTGTATCGTTCATTCTGTTTACAAAAATAACATGCAATGAGGAGTGCAAGACCATGTCCGCCAAACTGTACCCCGTTCCCGAGGCCTTTTGGACCTCTGCCAAAATCGACAATGAAGCTTACCTGAAGCTCTACAGGCAATCCGTCGAGGACCCTGAGGGCTTCTGGCGCGAGCACGCCCGGCGCCTGGACTGGTTCAAGCCCTTTTCCCGTGTGAAGGATGTGTCATTTGAAGGGGATGTTCGAATCCGCTGGTTTGATGACGGTGAGATCAATGTGGCCTGGAACTGTCTTGACCGTCATCTGGAAGCGCGCGGGGATCAGGATGCCATCATCTGGGTGGGGGATGAGCCGGGGGTTGAGCGTCGCCTGACCTATCGCCAGTTGCACGAGCAGGTCTGCCGCTTTGCCAACGGCTTGCGACACCTGGGGGTACAGAAGGGGGATGTGGTGACCCTGTATATGCCCATGATTCCCGAAACCGCCATTGCCATGCTGGCCTGCGCCCGGATTGGTGCGATGCACTCGGTAGTCTTCGCCGGTTTTTCGCCGGAAGCGCTGGCCAGCCGTATCGACAATGGCCGCTCCCGTGTCGTGATCACAGCCGATGAAGGTCGGCGCGGGGGGCGCACGGTACCACTGAAAAAGAATGTGGATGAAGCGCTCAATCACCTCAAGGTGGCCGAGGTGGACAAGGTCGTGGTGGTGAAGCATACCGGTGCAGACATATCGGATTCCGGGCGTGATGTGGACTGGGCCGAATTGCTGCAAGGTCAGTCACCCGAGCATGAAGCGGTGCGGCTCAATGCCGAGGATCCGCTGTTCATTCTCTACACATCGGGTTCGACCGGCGCGCCCAAGGGCGTGGTGCACACCCAGGCGGGCTATCTGCTCTATACCTCACTCAGTCACGAGCTGGTCTTCGATTACCAGGAAGGAGACATCTACTGGTGTACCGCCGACTTTGGCTGGATCACCGGGCACAGCTATGTGCTCTACGGGCCGCTGGCTAACGGGGCAACGACACTGGTTTACGAAGGCCTGCCCAACTATCCGGACTTCAGCCGCTGGTGGCAGATCGTGGAACAGTACAAGGTGGCACAGATCTATACGGCGCCGACGGCGATTCGCTCATTGATGGCGGCCGGGGATGAGTTTGTGAAGCAGTATGACCGCAGCAGCCTGAAAATCCTGGCGACAGCCGGTGAGCCCATCAACCCGGAAGCCTGGGAGTGGTTCTACCATGTGGTGGGTGAAGAACGCTGCCCGATCATGGATACCTGGTGGCAGACCGAAACCGGCGGCATGATGATTACGCCAATGCCGGGTGCCACGGACCTCAAGCCCGGCTCGGCCACCCGGCCTTTCTTTGGTGTGCAGCCCGCACTGGTGGATAATGCAGGCAATGTTCTGGAAGGCGCCGCAGAAGGTGCACTGGTCATCCTCGATAGCTGGCCGGCCCAGGCACGTACGGTTTACGGTGATCATGAGCGTTTCAAGCAGACGTATTTCTCCACCTTCCCGGGCAAATATTTCAGCGGGGATGGTGCAAGACGGGACGAGGATGGCTACTATTGGATCACCGGTCGGGTGGACGATGTCATCAACGTGTCGGGCCACCGGATGGGAACGGCCGAAGTGGAAAGTGCGCTGGTCGCACATCCCAAGGTGGCCGAGGCGGCGGTGGTGGGGTATCCGCACGCTATCAAGGGGCAGGGCATTTATGTCTATGTCACCCTGAAAATGGGTGAAACGCCCTCGGATGAACTTAAAGAAGAACTCCGGCAGTGGGTTCGTCGTGAGATCGGGCCGGTGGCCAGCCCGGATGCCATTCAATGGGCGCCCGGTTTGCCCAAGACCCGTTCAGGCAAGATCATGCGGCGCATTCTGCGCAAGATTGCCGCCGATGATTTTGAAACGCTGGGTGATACGTCCACGCTGGCAGATCCGTCTGTGGTGGACGAGCTGATTGCCAACCGGGCAACAGTGGCCTGAGCGGTGCTGCATGATCACGCTTGAGAATCTGCTGCCGGGACACAGGGGGTTAGCGTACATGACGCAGCAGATTATTATTGCTGACGATCATCCTTTGTTCCGCGCGGCACTTCGTCAAGCCGTGAGTCAGGCCATTCCGTCGGCTGAAGTGGAGGAGGTGGATACCATCGCCGCACTTCAGGCGGCGGTGGAAAAGCACCCGGATGCCGATCTGGTGCTTCTGGATCTGAACATGCCGGGAGCACACGGGTTCTCGGGGCTTGCATTCCTGCGCGGTCAGTTTCCCGGACTGCCTGTGGTCATCGTGTCCGGCAGCGAAGAGCTGCCGGTCGTGCGCAAGGCCATTGATTACGGGGCTTCGGGCTTCATTCCGAAGTCCGCGCCACTGGAGCTGATCTCCGAGGCCATTCGTGCGGTGCTGGATGGGGAGGTCTGGCTCGCACCAGGGATCGAGGAGCGGATTCAGGATCTGGAGGGCGAGCAGTCCGAGTTTTCACAAAAGCTGGCCACGCTCACGCCGCAGCAGTTTCGTGTGCTGGGCATGTTGACAGAGGGCATGCTCAACAAGCAGATTGCCTACGAGCTGGATGTTTCGGAGGCAACGGTGAAGGCACACATCACAGCTTTGTTCCGCAAGCTGGGGGTACGCAATCGCACGCAGGCGGTCATCGCCGTGCAGCAGATGGAAGTTGACGCCGCAAGAGCGCCCGGCGAAGGTGAAAGCTGACATCTGATCGTTAATCGTGCCAACGTTTTGCAAGGGGGCATAGTCCGTTTGGCAGTTGCAGCGGATCGTGCCGCCCCGTATAGTGCGCGGCGGCTTACACAAGGACGCACAACACAAGGAGACGTTGTCATGAAAAAAGCCATCATTCTGTCCGCACTCGTTGCTTCCGGCGCACTCACTGGCTGCAGCTCGCTGAACGTGAGCAGCAATTCCCTCCCGGTCGCTGGCAACATTGAAACTGACGTCAAGGCAGACGTTGAAGTTGGACAAAAGATCACCGGTTCTTCCAAGGCTACCAAGATCCTCTTCTTTACCCTGATGGACGACAAGGAATTCGCTGACGGGGTGAATTACGGTGGCGGCGCAGGTTTTGCGCTGAGCCCGCTGGACAAGGTATCTGCCGTGAAAGCTGCTGCAGCGTACAATGCCATTGAGGCCTCCGGTGCCGATGTGATTGTCGCGCCGCGCTACACCGTGAAGCAGGAAGATTTCGTGGTGTATGGCACGATTGAGGTGACTGTCGAAGGCTACAAGGGCACCATCAAGAGCGTGAAGTAAGCTCGGCTTCCCAGGTTACATTAGCGTTCTGGCCCGGCTTCACCTTTCCCGAGGTGGCCGGGCCTTTTCGCAGATTCATGGCTTGTTCTGCCGTTGCCTGAGCAAATTGTTCAGCATGGCTCTCAGCGGAGCGGGTTTCAAAGGCTTGTGCAATATGGGATAGCCGCGGCTGGCTGCTGCTTCACGCACTTCATCCGTGTTGAGCGCAGTCACCAGCAATCCGGGAACGCCCTCGCCCCAAAGCACGCGGAGCTCGTCCAGGGTATCCAGCCCATCCTCTCCGTCATCCAGCTGGTAGTCAGCAATGATCAGGTCGGGCGGAGTGTCCTTGTAAGCACGCAGAGCTTCCTCAATTCCGCCCGCTTTCATGACATCACAGCCCCAACCGCCCAGCACGGCTGCCATCCCTTCAAGAATGGCAGGCTCATTATCGATACAGAGAATGCGAACACATTCCAGTGAGCGGCGAAGTGAGCGGGAAGGTTGTTGCACACTGGAGGCCACTGCTGTTTTGGGCGGTTCACAAAGGGGCAGGCGGACAGAGAACATCGAACCTTTTCCGGGCGTTGACCGGACTGTCACGGGGGCCTTGAGCAAGGCACTGATGCGATCCACGATGGCCAGCCCAAGCCCCAACCCGGTTTTTTCCTTCTCGCTGTGCAGCCTTCTGAACTCCTCGAATATGGTGTTGAGCTGGTCTTCCGGAATCCCCGGGCCGGTATCCCAGACCTGAATCTCGATTTCTTCACCCCGTCTTCGGCAGCCGAGCAGGATGCGCCCCTGTTCGGTGTAACGCACAGCGTTGGAAAGCAGATTCTGAACCAGGCGCCGGAGCAGCTTCGGGTCCGTGTGCACCCATTGGGTACAGGTCACGGTTTCCAGTTTGAGTCCTTTTTCCGCAGCGATGACCTGGAACTCGGAGGCCAGGTTCTGCAGCAGTTCCTTGAGGCATGTGGGTGCCGGATGGGGCTCCAGTGCGCCGGCATCCATTTTGGAAATTTCCAGCAGAGTGGACAGAATTTCTTCTGCGGATTGAAGCGAATGATCCAGATGCCCCACCAGTTCCTGGAGGTCGCCGTTCTGATCGCGCACTTTCTGCTGCAGCGCAGAGGCAAACAACCGTGCCGCGTTGAGGGGCTGAAGCAGGTCATGCGAAGCAGCCGCCAGAAAGCGGGTCTTGCCGCGGTTGGCTTGCTCGGCCGCTGCCTTGGCACGCACCAGTTGCGAATTGAGCGTGCTGAGTTCTTCGGTACGGTCGCGGACGCGTTGTTCCAGGTAGAGGTTGGTTTCGCGCAGGGCTTCTTCGGCCTTGCGCATGGCCGTAATGTCGGAAAAGGTCGTGACGAAGCCACCGCCCGGCATGGGGCTGCCCTGAATATGAATGACTGTGCCGTCCGGGCGAGTCCGTTCGTACTCTATGGGCTGGCCGTCGCGCATTTTCTGAAGCTGGTTTTCGATCAGCTTCTGGGCCTTGCGCGCGGGGATGTGAGCCATGAGCAGGTTGTAACGGATCAGCTCCTCGACAGATCGCCCGAAACGGACAAACCCTTTGGGGTAGCCGAACATCTCCACATAGCGACTGTTCCAGGCTACCAGCTTCAGATCCTTGTCCACGACACTGACGCCCAACGTCATGTTTTCGATCGCGGATTGCAGCAATTCGCGGTTGAACTGGATGACCTGAGAGGCTTCATCGACGATGCTGACCAGCTCCTCCAGGCCCATCCCCTGATTGCGGATGGCAGAATTCATCACCACGCGTGCGGTCGATGAACCGATGACTGACGCAAGTTGCCGCTCAACGTATTTCACCAGTTCGGCGCTGGCGGCCTTGCCGGGCGTCAGCCGCACTCGGTAGCGACGCTCGAAGTCACGCAGTGCGCGTTCGGTTCGTTCCTCACCGATGAAGCGCTCGGCCAGGGCTGTCAGGTCCTCGACCGTGGCCGTGCTCAGCCAGTCCAGTCCGGCGCTGTCGCCGGTACTGCCGACATCCAGAAAGGAGGCGACCTGAATACGCTCGCTGACGCGCTGTGTGGTTGTAAGGGACACCAAAACATAGGCAACCAGGTTCAGTCCCAGGCTCCAGAGAGCACCGTGCGTGACGGGGTCGGGCAGTTGACTTCCGAACAGCGCCTCCGGGCGCAGCCAGCCTTGCCCCAGTGGGCCGTGGGTGAGAAAGTAATCGGGCAGTGTGCCGGCTTTTACCAGGGTGGGTAGCACCAGGGTATAGATCCACACGGCAAAGCCGAGCGTAATACCGGTGAGCGCACCATGGCGATTGCCGCGTCGCCAGATCAGCCCCCCCACGAGTGCGGGCGCGAACTGGGCCGCGGCGACAAAGCTCATGAGCCCGATGGAGGAAAGGGAAAACAGTTCCCCGATGATCCGGTGGT
>RFIV01000283.1 GCA_003695085.1 Gammaproteobacteria bacterium | reverse complement strand
CCCGTAAAAATCCGCGCGGCAGTACCTGGCTGAAGAGCGGCCGGCACGCTGCCCGCCGGAATACGTTGCGAGACAGGAAGGCGTCCACCAGCGGCCTCAAGATCCGCCACACGCACGGCATAGCCGTCCATCGCGCTGTTATCCCAGGGGGGAACCGCCAGTGGCGATACTGCATCTTCGGCCAGCACTCGCCCGAGTGACTCTGCCAATGGCAGCGTTTCCGTACCTGTGACGAGCGACAGCTCAAGCATCAGCCGCTCGAGCGCCGTGTCCAGCGGCGTCAGGCCTCCGGCACTGTCACAACACCCGCCACTCATCCCCGACTCCCGCACTGAGGCTTGGCCGAGATCAGGGCTTTTTCCGGCGCCGCTTTCTGAATCACCAGCCCGGCGTAATTACAGGGGCGATGCGTGGCATCCAACTGCTCGCGAATGATACCGTTCCATGCCGTGCGACATGCTCCGGTTGATCCAGGCATGCAGAAGATGACGGTCTTGTTGGCCAGCCCGGCCACGGCACGCGACTGGATGGTAGAGGAGCCAATTTCCTGATACGAGAGCTGACGAAACAGCTCACCGAATCCTTCAATTTCCTTGTCAAACAGCGGCTTCAACGCTTCGGGCGTGCTGTCCCGGTCGGTAAATCCGGTGCCACCGGTTATGAGCACGACATGCACATCCGGGTCCGCAATCCAGCGCGACACTTCACGCCTGAGCAGGTAGACATCATCCGGAATGATGACCCGGTCCACCAACTGATGACCGGCTTCTGTTGCACCGTTTGCAAGCACATCGCCGGACGTGTCTTCCTCGAGTCCGCGCGTGTCGGACACCGTCAGCACGGCAACGTTGAGGGGAATGAATTCGGACTGGCTCTTGTGGCCCATGATCGGGTCTCCTCACATGACTTCAGGTTGCCGCACAGCATAGCGGCTTTCGGGACCAGGTTGCTTTGACGGCTGTCAACTGCCGAGATACTGGTAGACCGCAGGCAACTGGTCGGGTTGACTCACCGTGACATCCAGATCCTTGAGCAAACCGTCCGACAGACCATAGATCCATCCGTGAACGGCCAGCTTCTGTCCGCGTTTCCAGGCATCCTGAACGATACTCGTGTAACAGACATTGCGCACCTGATGGACGACATTCAGCTCGCACAGTCGATCCGCCCGTGCATCCTCGTCCTCTATGCGCTCAAGCTCCTGCTGGTGCAGCAGATACACATCCTTGATATGGCGGAGCCAGTTGTCGATCAGGCCGAACTGTCCGCTGGACATGGCAGCCCGCACCCCGCCACAACCATAGTGACCCGTCACGATGACATGCCTGACCTTGAGTACTTCAACGGCGTACTGCAACACGGAGAGGCAGTTCAGGTCAGAGTGCACCACCACATTGGCCACGTTGCGATGCACGAACACTTCTCCGGGCGGCAATCCCACGATTTCGTTCGCAGGTACACGACTGTCCGCACAGCCGATCCACAAATACTCCGGGGTCTGCTGCGCCGCCAGACTCGTGAAGAAGTCGGGCGTTTCTGCGCTGATTTCAGCAGCCCAGCGCCGGTTGTTTTCGATCAACTGCTTGATGGTTTCCGGCATTCCCGATGCTCCTTGTCAGACCTTGTAGTAGTCGCGGTACCAGTCCACGAAACGGCGAATCCCCTCTTCCACGGGCGTCTCGGGCTTGTACCCGACATCATTGATCAGATCCTGGACATCAGCGAACGTGGCCGGCACATCGCCCGGTTGCAACGGAAGCAGGTTCTTCTCGGCCTTGCGTCCCAGGCACGCTTCCAGAATCTCGATATAGCGCGAAAGTTCAACCGGATTGTTACTGCCGATGTTGTAGATGCGATACGGCGCAAAGCTGGTACCCGGATCGGGCCGATCACCCCGCCAGTCAGGGTTCGGCGGCGCAACATGATCCAGCGTGCGCACGACGCCTTCCACGATGTCGTCAATATAGGTGAAGTCGCGCTTGTGCTTGCCGTAGTTGAAAACATCAATGGGTTCCCCGGCGAGGATCTTGCGGGTAAAGATGAAGAGCGCCATGTCCGGACGCCCCCACGGGCCATAGACGGTAAAAAAGCGCAAGCCGGTGGTGGGAAGTTGATAGAGGTTGCTGTACGTATGCGCCATCAGCTCATTGGCTTTCTTGCTGGCGGCATACAGGCTCAGCGGATGGTCCACGTTGTCATGGACCGAAAACGGCATGCTCGTATTGGCCCCATAAACGGAACTGCTGGAGGCATAGACCAGGTGCTCCACCTCGTGGTTCCGGCACCCTTCAAGAATGTTCATGAACCCCACGAGGTTGGCATCCACGTAGGCATGCGGGTTTTCGATGGAGTAACGCACGCCGGCCTGAGCCGCGAGATGCACTACACGTTCAGGCTTGTACAGGCCGAACACACGATTCATGCCTTCCCGGTCAGCCACGTCCAGCCGAACGTCCTGATAGTTTTCATAGGGCTCCAGTGTTTTCAGGCGTGCCTGCTTGAGCGATACCTCGTAATAGTCGTTGAGGTTATCCACCCCAACGACTTCATCTCCTCGCTCCAGCAGATAGCGGGCGACGTGTGAGCCGATGAAACCTGCACTTCCGGTTACCAATACGCGCATGAAAACCTCTTAAAAGTGTACGAATGCCGACACGAAGGGACCACCCACGCGCAAGTCGAAGTCAACGTTATCCACGTCATCAAGCTGCACATCAAACGAGCGGTAGCCGGCTTCCACACCGATCACGTTGATTTCGTATTTGACGGATGCCGTGACATCCAGCAGACGGTTACCGCTGTAACCGATACCGGCCACATTTCCACCCACCGACAATCCGGTCAGGGGCAGATCGATGCCTGCCCCCACATAGGCCAGTGGCAAGACCTCGGACACATCCACCCGCTCACTGCGAGCAACCGGCGTCGTCTGGACCACCTTGATTTCACCATCAAAGAACTTGGCTTGCAGCCCCAGATCCAGATTGACGACGTTGTCCAGCAGTCGCCAGTAGGCCGTCACATCCGTATGGGTCAGATCGAAATCCGTGGTGACATCGCCGTTGAAGGACACGCCGCGAAAGGTCTTGGTCAGGGTGCCGCTTGCCTGCTCGCTCAGCTCGGTGTAGCCCAGGCGCACATTCGGCAGCCCCGGCACCGGATGCTCCAACGCGACATACCCCGTCAGAAAGGTGCTGTCATCGAAACCCAGCTCGTTTTCCACATCAATGGTATTGTTGTCCGAGGTGATATCGCCATTGTAGGAAGGCGTCCACACTCCGATCCCAGCAAACACACCCAGGGTATCGGCAGATACGCCTTGTGCAGCCAGCAGGGCTGCACTCATTGCCAGTGCCCGATTCAGTTTCATGGTCAATGCTCCTCAGCCTGATGTCACAGATCCACGCCGAGCCTGCGCCCGACTTCCTTGTAATAGTCTATGACATTCCCCAAATCCTGCCTGAACCGATCCTTGTCCATTTTCTCGCCGGTAGCCTTGTCCCAGATTCTGCAACCATCAGGACTGAATTCGTCACCCAGCACGATCTGGCCGTCACACTCACCGAACTCCAGCTTGTAGTCCACCAACGTCATACCGGCCTGATCAAACAGTTCGCGAAGGACGCTGTTCACGCGATAGGTCAGATCCTTCATGACCGCCAGCTCAGCTTCCGTAGCCCAGCCAAAGGTAATGGCATGGGATTCATTGATCATGGGGTCGTGCAGGTCATCATTTTTCAGGAAGAGCTCATAGGTAGGCGGGTTGAGCTCACGTCCCTCTTCGATACCCAGGCGCTTGCACAGGCTTCCCGCTGCCCGGTTACGAACGACACATTCCACCGGAATCATGCGCAGACGGCGCACAACAGACTCATTTTCACTGAGCATCCGGACAAAGTGCGTTGGAATACCTTCTGCCTGGAGCTTCTCCATGATGAACGCGTTGATCTTGTTGTTCACCGCGCCCTTGTCATCCAGTTGCGCCTTCTTGGCCCCGTCGAAAGCGGAGGTATCATTCCTGTATTCCATGATGAACAGGTCGGGCTGATCCGTCTCGTAAACGGACTTGGCCTTGCCGCGATAGAGTTCCTGACCTTTTTGCATGCGTCTCTCCGCTATTAGCTCATGTGTTCAAGTACGCTTTCCAGGGCTCGTCGTGCACGCGCCTTGCCGGCTTCACCGCTGATCAGGGGTTCCGCCACCAGAATCAGGCGGTCACGCCCCTTGATCAGGCGCAGACGCGTATCTGCGGGAGCCTGATCACCGTAGCCCTTGAGCCGGTGCCACCAGCGCTCAAATATCGTGCGCTCCTTGATGGCGACATCGAAGGTGCCCTGGCTGCGATCCCGGTCCGTGACCGGAATGCCTGCCTGCCGAAGGGCCTCGGATACTTCAAACCAGCCGCGATCATAGTCAATGCGCATTTCAAGCTGTTCGCCGCCTTCCTCCAGCGTCACCAGCTTCACACGCGCTTCCCCGTCCAGTTGCCGCGCCCGAAGTGAATAGGTTTCCTCACTGCGCTCGGTAAGCCAGGCCTGAAGCGCGCTCAGCATGGCACGGGCTTGTTCGGGAGAGAGCCCTGACAAGCGCACTTCCGAGCTGGTTCGTTTCAGCCCTGCCTGGACCTGCACCCGCCAGGACGCCGGTAATGTCCCGACTCCAAGCTGTTCTTGCCACGCCAGCGCGCGCGCACTGTTGCCGCCATACTTCACGTCCATGATGCCCTGGTCCGCCTGAGCACGCTCAATACGAAGCCCATTACTGGCCCAGTACTGAGAAATGGCTGACCAGGCCTGTGACGGACTTTCACTGACAGATAGCCACTGTTGGCCGTTCAGCTCGCGATAAGCGGCCTTGATGGCGGTAATGTCTTCCAGCGCACGGGGTGGAGCAGGCAATTCAAACTTGTCTTCTGACCAGGCCTTGCGCTCGCCCTCCGGCACGACCCAGTCATCTTTCAGGCGAGAGCGATCGAACACCCCGGCCGTGGACAACGGCTTTTCCTGCCTGGCCGACACATACACCTGGGAGCGGTCGGGAAAGAGCTCGCAGCCGCTGAGCAGCAACGCGGCAGCTAAAACAGCAATGTTCGAAGGCTTCATTCAGACAACAACCCCTGTGCCACCAGCGTTTCGCGCAGCTTCGGACGCAATGCCTCGGACAGCGGCGTCAGCGGCAACCGGATACCGGCTTCAATCATGCCCATTTCGTGAAGCGCCCACTTGACCGGAATCGGGTTGGATTCAACGAACAGGATGCTGTGCAAGGGCTGAAGGGACGCCTGAAGCGCCTCCGCTTGCGCGCGTTCACCGGCCATCGCCAGTCGGCACAGTTCAGCCATTTTCGCGGGCGCCACGTTGGCGGTCACCGAGATGTTGCCCTGCCCCCCGGCAAGCATGAGTTGTTCACACGAGCCATCATCACCCGAGTACACAGCCATGGCATCACCGAGCATTCTGACCAGCTCTGCCCCGCGGGCGACGTCTCCGGTGGCATCCTTGATGCCGGCAATGCGCGGGTGATCCGCCAGGCGCGCCACGGTTTCATTCTGCATGTCCACCGCTGTGCGGCCGGGAACATTGTAGAGAATCTGAGGAATGTCCACGCTGTCAGCCAGCAACTTGTAGTGCTGATACAGGCCTTCCTGAGTGGGCTTGTTGTAGTAGGGTGTGACCAGCAGCGCAGCGTCCGCCCCGGCTTCAGCGGCCGAGCGCGTCAGCATCAGCGCTTCCTTGGTCGAGTTGGCGCCTGTCCCGGCGATGACGGGAATTCTGCCCGCCGCTTCCCGGACAACAAAGCGGATGACCTCAGCGTGCTCATCAAAGTCCAGCGTAGCCGACTCACCTGTCGTGCCCACTGTCACGATCGCATCCGTTTTATTCGCGACATGAAAGCTGACGAGTTTGGCCAGCGCTTCCCAGTCGACAGAACCATCGTCATGCATGGGGGTTACGAGCGCTACAATACTTCCTGAGATCTTCATTTCGCATCCTCATCGCGGAATTCAGTGAGACAGCGGGCTGCCCGGTGAAAGGCATGTGGCGCTAATGGTACTGCCAGCCCTGCCCGGACACAAGGTCAGTCAGCGGCCGCCGTGCCTGCCAGCCGCCACTCGCGGCCAGGCGCCGGCTGCGAGGGTATCAGTGCTGAAAGCCCCAGAGACACACCCGCCATGATCGCACCGGAAAGAAATACCCACGCGGGCTCTGATAGCCATATCAGTCCGAACAGGACCGGAATGACCACGGCTGCAATATGGTTGATGGTAAAGGCCACACCACTGGTGGCCGCCATGTCCTTCGGATCGGCAATCTTCTGAAAGTAGGTCTTGATGGCAATGGACAGCGCAAAAAACAGGTGATCCGCCACGTACAGGGTTGCCGCCCAGCCTACATCCTCCACAAGGGCATAGCCGACGAAGATCGCCACCAGGCCCGTGTACTCGATGAACAGCGCCCGGCGTTCGCCGATACGACCAATCATCGCGCCAATTCGCGGTGCAAACAACAGGTTGAAAACATGGTTGATCATGAACAGCAGCGCAATCTCTGCAACGCTGAAGCCGAACTTTTCAACCATCAGAAACCCGGCGAACACGATAAAGATCTGTCGGCGCGCTCCTGCCATGAAGGTCAGCGCGTAATAGAGGCTGTAGCGTCGCCTCAGAATCAGTTTACGATGCTGGGTGTGCGGCTGGGCAAAGCTCGGAAAGCGCCAGAGCGCATAAAGCGTGATGACCAGACAGAGGCCACCGCCGACTGCATAGAGCACTGCATAATCCAGATGCGCCAGATCACTGAGCCCCCACATCAATGCGTAAACCGTCAGTGATGCCAGCGATCCGGCTGAAAGCAGACGCCCCAGCTTCTCGGGTGCCTCGTCCTTGCTCAACCATTGCAAGGCCAGCGAGTTTTTGACCGTTTCGAAATAATGGAATCCCGTGGACATGATGAACGTGGTGAGCAACAGGCCCCCTTGCGACGGGAACAATCCGGTTACTGCCACCCCCAGCCCGAGCAGGAACAGCGAGACAAGAGCCAGCGTCTGCTCGCGCATGAACATGAGCACCCAGACCACGGTAAAGGCGAGAAACCCCGGCACTTCACGCACGCTTTGTAACAGCCCGATGTCCGCACCGTCGAAAGCGGCACGATCCACAACAAAATTGTTGAGCAGGGTCTGCCAGGTGGCAAAAGCCAGGGGCATGGCAACGGACATCAGCCAAAGCAGGCGGTAGGGCGTTGGGCGCATGGACATTCAGTGAACCTTTGGAGCGTCATTGTCTGAACGGGGCGAGAGGTGCTTGAGGCGCATGTGCAGTATATCGCGGTTTCCGTAATCGTAACGCATGTCCACAGGCATGTAGTTAAGTGACGGCACCAGCCATACGTCCAATACTCGACGACGCCCCATTGAAAGACGGAATCCCCGCGCATTTCGCGGGGTGCCTTCCCAGTGAACGGTGCGCTGCCCGAGCGACAATGCTGTCAGCGACTGCAGTGGCCCGCCATCGGTCACAAAACAGGATGGCGAGGAATTTCCTGACGCCACCTGCAATCGAATCCAGAGCTGACAGGTCAGCACGTCCTGGCTGCCTTCACGAAGCGGCTGATACCATCGCTCGCCCAGCACATCAATCTCCAGACGTCCGGCCGGCCAGTCAAAGACTGCATCGAGCATCCGGTGTGTCAGCAGGGTATCCCGGCGGTAATGATACGTCATGGCGCGTGGACGGAACTGAGACCAGTTGAACCGTGACCATTCCTGACGCGCGTAGAGCCAGTCGGAAGCACTGACCGTCAATTGCCAGATATCGGGCTTCGCCCGCTTCAACGTGCGGATCACTTCGACCTGTCCCGGCCACCAGCCCGGTCGCTCCGCCACATAGTGGGCTTCATAGGCCTGCTGAAACAAGGAAGGTGCCTGCCCGCCCATTGCTCCAGCTTCGGCGGATGATGTGCCGGACAATCCAAGAAGAAGAAAGAGGCTAGGCCACCTGGTGCAGGCAGTTCTCGATTCTGAGAGGCTTGTCGATGGGTACGCCGTCAAGGATCACCTGTTCGTTTTCGAGGCAAATCCGCCCCTGACACACCCGGCGCACAACCTCCGGATACAGAATATGTTCCTGCCCCAGCACCCGCCGGGCGAGTGTCTCGGGTGTGTCCCCCCGCACAACGGGCACGGCCGCCTGCATGATGACCGGACCGCCGTCCAGCGCCTCGGTCACGAAATGCACACTGGCACCTGCAACCCTATCACCGGCTTCCAATGCTCGGGCATGGGTATTGAGTCCCGGATACTTGGGCAACAGGGAGGGATGGATGTTGAGCATACGTCCCGCATAATGCCGCACAAAATGGGGCGTCAGAATGCGCATGAAACCGGCCATGACAATCCAGTCAGGGCGGACCGCGTCGAGCACGTCAATCATCGCGGCTTCAAATGCTTCCCGACTGCCATGTTCGGTATGATCAACGCAATGCGCGGGCACCCCTGCCTTCCTCGCACGCTCCAGGGCGAGCACATCAGGACGGTTACTCAGCACACACACCACTT
>RFIV01000282.1 GCA_003695085.1 Gammaproteobacteria bacterium | reverse complement strand
GGGCAAAAGAGGCGCTGTTTGATGAAGCCGGCCAGTTTCGCGTGGAGATGACGTGGCGCCCCCAATATCTTGATGCCAATTTGCGCCGCTTTGAAATGGATCTGAATGACGAAGAGGTGGTTTATCGCCATGGGCCACTGTTGCGCAAGTCGGTCATCTGGCAGGCGGGGAGCGACAAGGAAGGCAGCCGGATTCAGTTTGTCGACTATAACGGGCTGACGTATCACCGCAGCTTCGAGGGTGGCTGGGGATTGCATCGATTGTTGATGAGCTACCGGCCGCAGACCGTTTCTGCCGGTCGCTACAAGGTTGACTTTGAGATACAGGGCCGGCGTGCCGTGTATGAACTCGGTTTCCGTGATGTACATGCCTGGCAACTGCTGGCAACGGCACCCACGCTGTCGATGGGGGTGCTTTTCCGGTGACAACGGTGCTTGGAGCTGAACGGGGCGTGGCCGATTATGCGGGGCGTACTCACGTCGGGGTGGTGCGTTCTGACAATCAGGATGCCTGGTGGACAGGCGGAGATGGCAGACTGTTCGTCGTGGCGGATGGAATGGGCGGTCTGAGACATGGCCGTTGGGCGAGTGACCAACTCGTGAGAGAAGTGGCCGGCGTCAGCCTTGCGAGTGATGTGCATCACATGTGCTCGGCGCTGGAAGCGGCGGTACGTCGTGGCAACTGGACCATTTACACGCAGGCACGTCATCTGGGGGCACGCATCGGCACGACTCTGGTGGCCATGGCGATGATCGGACCTCAGGCACTTATATGCTGGTGCGGAGACTCACGGCTTTACATATCGCGCTCGGGGCGCCTGTATCAACTGACACGTGATCATGTCACTCAACTGGACAATGGCCGGGAGGCGCTCTCGCGCGCCGTGGGGGTTGAGTCGCAGGTCAGGCCCGAATTCAAGCAGATTACGGTGCAGAAGGGAGATCGCCTGCTTTTGTGTACCGATGGCGTGCATCATGAGCTGAGTGATGAAGACCTTGCGATCCTTCTCCATGCCGGCGACTGTAGCCAGGCGGCCATGGCAATTGAGCGGCAGGTACTGGCACGGGGTGCCCGCGACAATCTGACGATGATAGTGGTGGACATATGAAGCAGGCGGTAAGGCTGGCCAGCCAGACGGAGTCACCATTTTGGGCAGAGGGGCAGTTGGTCGCGGATCGTTATCGAATTCAGGGCTGCAACCGCCTGGGCGGAGCCTGTCTGGTGTTCAAGGCCCTGGACACCTGGATGGATCCAGCCGAGCAACCGGTGCAGGTGGCCATCAAGACGCTCAGGCCGGAGTGGAGTGACTCGCGGGAGGCCCGAAACGCGCTCAAATATGAATTGAGAGTGCTCCGTGCAGCCTTTTCCCCGGGGGTGGTTCGGGCTCATGATATCGCCGTGCTGGACGGTCACTGGTCGTTGCTCATGGATTGGGTGCCGGGTGCTCCCCTGGGCCACTGGATGCAGGAGCAGGGTAGTACGCTCTCTGTTGAGCAGCGCTTCGGGCATTTTCTCGGGTTGTTGAAAGTGGTGACCCATCTGCATGAACAGGGCATCGTGCATGGTGATATCAAGCCATCGAATATCATTGTAAAGGGACGCATGCAGGTTATTCTGGCTGATTTTGGACTGGCGCGTCTGTTGGCTGGCCCTCGCCCACCGGTTCGTTTGCGGGGGTGCACACCTGACTATACGCTGCCTGACCGGCACCGGGCCGAACCCGCCAGCATACTTGATGATCAGTATGCATGCCTGTGCGTGCTGAGTCGGATGATTTTCGGAACACCTTGCCTGACGGAGGCGAGAGCAGAGAACCGCGTTCAGGCACGGTTGCTGCCACACCTGAAGGCAGCCTGGTCACATATGGCCGAGGCACGTAAACCTGTGGAATGGGCCCCCTTTGTCAAGGCGTGCCGAGAACAGATCAGACCGGGTCGAGGCCGATGGCGCCTCTGGTCACGGGATTAGCGAACACACTGGCCAGGATGGCCGAGGCCAGGGCAGGCTTCTGTCTGCGGCCAATGGGCCGTGGAAGAAGAGGGCGCACCCGACAGGTGTGCGCATGAAACCAACCAAGGAAAAGTAAGGAAACGTAAATGCCAACTCCAGCGTATATGACGATTCGTGGGGAGAACCAGGGTTTTATCACGGAAGGAAACTTCACTGAGCCTTCTGTCGGCAACATCTTTCAGGAAGGCCACGAAAACGAAATTCTGGTTGAAGCCTTCAAGCACAACGTGGAACTTCCGCGTGACCCTCAGAGCGGTCAGCCGACCGGTCAGCGCGTTCACAAGCCGGTTGTGATCACCAAGGTGTTTGACAAGTCCTCCCCCCTGCTTTATCAGGCGCTGACCAGCGGCGAACGTCTGCCGGAAGTGCAGATCAAGTGGTACCGCACTTCCGCCACTGGCCTGCAGGAGCACTACTTCACCATTACGCTCGAAGATGCGATCATCGTGGATATCACGGCTCAAATGCCGAACTGTCAGGATCCGGCTCAGGCGCACTTCACGCACCTGGAAGACGTGTCCCTCACGTATCGCAAGATCAGCTGGACCCATGAGGTCTCCAGCACTTCAGCGTTCGATGACTGGCGTACTCCGAAGGCCTGATCGGAAGGCTGTCACTGATTGAATGTCAGTGCTTGCCCCGGCTCGATGCCGGGGCTTTTTCCTCTTCGCAATGCAGGGATGAACGCTGCAGGCGTCAGAAGCAACCCAGCGTCTGGTTTACCGCACGGGCATAGCGGGTGCCGAACCGGATGCGATCGGCCTCGGTGAGGTCCACTTCCCATCCCCGCCAGTTGTTTTCGCCAAAGGCTTCTTTCCAGGCTGCTGTCGGATTTCTCACGGCAACACTGAGGCGATCATTAACATCCCACAGTCCCGGCTGGGACAGGTGCCGGTCGTTTACAATGTCGACAATGTTCCGGCGCTCACTGGTGTCGTGGTAGACCAATGCCGTTTGTAGCGGAGAGCGCACGACAGTAAATGAGTGCGCACCACAAAAAGCCGGAAACTGGTAAAAACAGCTGGTAAGCGAAGCCTGGTTGCCGGTTGTTTTCAGCGTTTGAGGCACG
>RFIV01000036.1 GCA_003695085.1 Gammaproteobacteria bacterium | reverse complement strand
TGCACCTGACCCTGTTCCATGGTCGTGGCGGGACGGTGGGGCGCGGAGGCGGGCCGGCCAACCGGGCGATACTCAGTCAGCCCCCGGGCTCGGTGGATGGCTCCTTCCGCATCACCGAACAGGGGGAAATGATTCGTTTCAAGTTTGGCGAGCCCATGGTGGCCGTCAACAGCCTGGGCCTGTACTTCAATGCCGTGCTGGAAGCCACTTTGAACCCCCCGCCGGAACCGGAGCCCACCTGGCGTGAACTGATGGATGCGCTGGCGCACCGCGCGTTGCGCGCCTATCGCGAAGTGGTTCGGGAAAACCCTGACTTCGTGCGTTACTTCCGTCAGGCGACGCCCGAGCAGGAGTTGGGCAAACTGGCCATTGGCAGCCGTCCGGCCCGTCGCAAGGCGCAGGGTGGGGTGGAAAGCCTGCGTGCCATCCCCTGGATCTTTGCCTGGACGCAGATGCGCCTGATGCTGCCGGCCTGGCTGGGGAGTGAATCCGCTCTGGAAAGCGCGCTCCAGGGGCCGGAAAGAGCAACGCTGGAGGACATGCTCAAGGGGTGGCCTTTCTTTCAGACGCATCTGGACATGCTCGAAATGGTCTTGGCCAAGGCGGATCCCGACATTGCCCGCACCTATGAGGCGCGCTTGGTGGAGCCCGATCTCTGGCCTCTGGGGGAGCAGCTTCGCTCCCGGCTGTTGCGGGCCATCGCCAGTGTCTGTGAACTGAAGCAGCAGGCCGCGCTGCTCGAGCATGCGCCCCTGGTGGCTCAGTCCCTACGTGTACGCAACCCCTACACGGACCCCCTGCACTTTCTGCAGGTGGAGCTGCTGGTACGCGACCGGTCCGAGGGCGAAGCCAATACGGGGACTGTGGAACAGGCGCTCAAGGTGACCATGGCCGGTATCGCTGCCGGCATGCGGAATACCGGATAAGCTGAGTTACAAACTGTTACGCAGATTAACCGGCTTGTGTGACTTAAGGCAAACGTAAGGCGCGTCCCCTAAAGTATACTGTCGGAAACTGGAGGGGATAGTATGGCCGTAGCTGCAACACTGTTGACCTATCTGAATCGTCAGCGGGTGCCGTTTCAGCAGGTCCATCATGATCGGGCGGGGTCGCTGGAAGCGGCCACCGCCAGCGCGCATGTTCCCCTCGAAAAAGTCGCCCGGGCACATCTTCTGATGGATGAGCGGGGCGTAGTCATGGTTGTCCTGCGTGCCAGTCGGGAGCTGGATCTGGAGCGGCTCAATGAAAGGCTCCGGCGCCGGCTGAGACCCGTTCCGCTCAATCTGTGTGACAGGCTGTTCAGGGATTGTGAACCCGGGGCGTATCCTGCGCTGTCGTGGCCTTATGGCGTGCAATCACTGGTGGATCAGTCGTTGCTGGAGGAGGGCGAGATCTATCTTCAGTCGGGCTGCCATACCACGCTGTTGCGATTTGATGGGCACACGTTTCGTCAACTGATGAGCCAGGCGCAGCGTATCGCCGGCTGTTGTGGAGACGCCAGTGGCCAGGAAGCACCCTGCCAACCGAAAACCGATGCGACCTGCCTTGAGCGACTGCGCAAGAAACTCTTCTCCCTGTATCGTCTGCCACCACTGCCTGCGGTTGCGACGCGTCTGCTGACGCTGACGCGGGACCCGGACTCGACCGCCCGCCAGGTGGCAGATGTGGTGGCTCAGGATCCGGTGCTGGCGGCGCAAGTCATCCGGCACGCCCGCTCCCCGCTGTATGGTTATCGGGGAGAGATTCACTCGGTCGAGGAGGCGATTACGCGTGTCCTCGGCTTTGACCGGGTCACCCAGCTCGCCTTGTCCCTGTGTACCATGCGGGCGCTCAACCCGCCGCTGGACGGTCCGCTGGGCCTGAATGCCATCTGGCAGCATGGCGTGGGGTGTTCCGAACTGGTACTGCGACTCAAGCGCCAGTTCCGCCTGGAGTCAGTGGAGGATCCGGCACTGCCGCTGGCGGCGCTGCTCCAGAATTTCGGCTATTTTGTCATGGCGCATGTGTGCCGGCCGGAGTTCACCATGCTCAACAAGTTGGCGGCCGCTGAACCAGAAACACCGGTAGAGGAGCTGGAGCGTCAGGTATTGGGCATGGGGGCTGCACGTGAAGTCATGTCCGTCGGGCATGGTGTGCTGGGGAGCCTCGTGCTGGAGCAGTGGAAGCTGCCGAGGACAGTCTGTGAGGTGGCGCTGAAGCATCATCAGCCCCAGTGCGTGGAATACCAGCCGGGCGTTCTGCCATTGGTCAATCTGGCTTCTGCGCTGCTGAAGCAGGTCGGCCTTGGGGAAGACAAGGCGCCCGAGAGCATTGAACCGGCATGCACCATGCTCGGCCTGGATCCGGCCGAGGTCCAGGACTGGTTTGACAGCAACCAGCCACTGAGTACCGAGCGGCTGGCGGATCTCGTGCACTGAACCTGCC
Organism: Gammaproteobacteria bacterium; assembly: GCA_003695085.1. Taxonomy (GTDB): domain Bacteria; phylum Pseudomonadota; class Gammaproteobacteria; order Pseudomonadales; family Oleiphilaceae; genus Thermohahella. Next base: position 1,296 of record RFIV01000036.1, on the reverse strand, counting down.
TTTTCTCAACCCGGCGATCTTCGTATAATTCCAGCCCTCGACGGGAAGGTGTACACTGTGCGCGCTTCAAGAACACATAACAACACCTGCTGCTTGCAAACGAGGAGTTAAACATGAGAGTGATTCTGCTCGGCCCGCCCGGTGCCGGAAAGGGGACCCAGGCCAAGTTTATCTGTGAGAAGTTCGGAATTCCCCAGATTTCAACCGGCGACATGCTGCGTGCGGCAGTCAAGGCAGGTACGCCGCTCGGACTTCAGGTCAAGGAAGTCATGGCGTCCGGCGGGCTGGTTTCGGACGACACCATCATCGCACTGGTCAAGGAGCGCATTCAGGAGCCGGATTGCGCCAACGGCTTCCTGTTCGATGGCTTTCCACGCACCATTCCCCAGGCCGAGGCACTGAAGGATTCCGGTGTCAGCATTGACGTTGTGCTGGAAATTGCCGTGCCTGACGAAGAAATCATCAAGCGCATGAGTGGCCGCCGGGTCCATGAGGCCAGTGGCCGCACCTATCACGTCATTTACAATCCGCCCAAGACAGAGGGCAAGGATGACGTGACCGGAGAGCCCCTGATTCAGCGCGAAGATGACAAGGAGGAGACCGTACGCAAGCGTCTGGAAGTCTATCATTCGCAAACGGCCCCTCTGGTCACCTTCTACAAGGATTGGGCGGCTCAGGATAGCGCCGCACCCCGTTACGCACGTGTCGAAGGTGTGGGCAGCGTAGAAGAGATTCAGTCTCGTGTGCTGGAGGCGCTGCAGGGCTGAGCCGGGCCACTGCCGCTCGAATCTGTCGGCCGCCCCAGTGCGGCCGCTTTCATTTCTGAGGAAGCTGATGTGAAAACCTGTCTGGCTCTTGAGGCGTCCACGGACGCGTGCCTGGTGGCGCTGCAACACGAGGGGAAGCTGTACTCGCTGCTTGATACCACCCCCCGCATGCATGCACGTCGACTGATGCCCATGGTTGAGACGGTGCTGAAAGACGCCGGGCTGAACCGCCGGGCGCTGACGGATCTTGCCGTGGGCATGGGGCCGGGGTCGTTTACCGGGATACGCATCGCCGTCGGGCTTGTGCAGGGCCTCGCCCTTGGCCTGGGACTTCCGGTTCGGCCTGTGTGCTCGTTGGCGGCCACAGCGTGGCCGATTGCACGTCAAAGGCCGGAGCAGGTCGTTGCTGTGGTCCGGGATGCCCGCATGGGTGAGCATTATGTGGGCGTGTTTCAGTGGCAGGCAGAGAAGTTGATAACATTGCTGCCCCCGACTCTGTCCTCCTATGACGAAACGCAGAACCTGATAG
>RFIV01000035.1 GCA_003695085.1 Gammaproteobacteria bacterium | reverse complement strand
GGGGGAGACCTTTGTGATCATGGGCTTGTCCGGCTCGGGCAAGTCCACGCTGATTCGCCACTTCAACCGGCTCATCGAGCCCACGGCCGGGCAGATCCTGCTGGACGGCACGGATATCACGGCGCTGAGCAAGCAGCAGCTGGAAGACGTGCGTCGCCATCGCATGGCCATGGTGTTCCAGCGTTTTGCCCTGTTTCCGCACCGGACGGTGGTGGAGAATGTGGGCTATGCGCTCAAGCTCCGGGGCGAGAAACGTGCCGAATGGGAGAAAAAGGCGCAATACTGGCTGGAGATTGTGGGGCTGGACGGTTATGCCAACCAGTACCCGAATCAGCTCTCCGGAGGGCAGCAGCAGCGCGTGGGGCTGGCCAGGGCGTTGTGCTCGGACGCCGACGTGCTGCTGATGGATGAAGCCTTCTCGGCACTGGACCCGCTGATCCGCAGTGAAATGCAGGATCTGCTGATTCAGCTGCAGTCAGAGCTGCACAAGACCATCATCTTCATCACGCATGATCTGGATGAGGCCCTGCGCCTGGGTGATCGCATTGCCATTCTCAACGATGGTGAGATCGTTCAGATTGGCGCGCCTGCCGAGATTCTGCTCGAGCCGGCGGATGACTATGTGGAAGCCTTTGTTCGGGATGTGAACCGGGCGCGGGCCCTGACCGTGGAAACGGTCATGAAGCCGCCGACAGCGCGCATTTCAGCCGAAACAGTGGGTGAGGCCCTGGCCCAGATGCGCGGGCAGGCATACGCCTACGTGGTGGAAGATGGCGAGTACAAGGGGGTAGCCTGTCAGGAGCGCCTGGAAGAGGTGGCCGAGTCGGAAGGGCGCGATACGCCGCTCTGTGAAGATGTGCTGGAAGACGTGCCGGCAGTCAGCGCGGATGCGGCCATTGAAACCATTATCCCCGATACGCTGGAAAGCGACTACCCGTTGCCCGTGGTCAACGAGGAGGGCGAGCTGGCGGGTCAGGTTTCTTCCCAGAGCCTGGTGCGCGTGCTGGCGGACCCCGATGCCCAGGCCGAGTCAGCCGGCGACCAGGCGTCTGCGCGGTCTTCGGCTGAAACGCAAGAACGCTCATCCCCACCTGCCCAAGGGGCGGCGTAAGTCAGCGCTGCAAGCCCCGCTCGGCCAGATTCAGCGCCCTGAACAGGGCGCGTCCCTTGTTCAGGGTTTCCTTCCACTCCAGTCTGGGCACGGAATCGGCTACCACGCCGGCCCCGGCCTGAATGTGGATCTGACCATCCTTGATGACGGCCGTGCGGATGGCGATGGCGGTATCCATGTTGCCCTGGAAGGAGAGATAGCCCACCGCGCCGCCATAGACGCCGCGCTTGACCGGTTCCAGTTCATCAATGATCTCCATGGCCCGTACCTTGGGCGCGCCGCTGAGCGTGCCGGCGGGCAGGGTGGCCTTGAGCGCATCCATGGCGGTGATGCCGGGCTTGAGGCGGCCCTTCACGTTGGAGACGATGTGCATGACGTGAGAGTAGCGTTCGATGATCATCTGGTCGGTCACCTTCACGCTGCCGGTCTCGCACACCCGGCCCACGTCGTTGCGGCCCAGGTCGATGAGCATCAGGTGCTCGGCGATTTCCTTCGGGTCGGCCAGCAGTTCGGCTTCCAGGGCCTTGTCTTCTTCCTCGGTTCGGCCGCGTCGGCGCGTACCGGCGATGGGGCGCACGGTGAGCACATTGTCTTCCACGTGGGCGAGTATTTCCGGTGAGGAGCCCACCACGTGAAAATCCCGCAGGTCAAAGAAGTACATGTAGGGAGATGGGTTCAGGCAGCGCAAGGCGCGGTAGAGAGTCAGGGGCGCGACCTTGCACGGGGCGCTCATCCGCTGGGCGATGACGCACTGCATGATGTCCCCGGCGAGGATGTACTCGCGGATCTTTTCCACCGCCGCTTCAAAGGCCGCCTGGCCGAAGGAGGAGGTAAAGGCATCCTCGGGCGTTTCCCTGAGGGCAGGCGGGTGCACCGCGTCGGCGGGCAGCGGCGCGCGCAGGCGGGCCTGCAGGACATCCAGTCGGGCCTGAGCTTCCGCTTCCGCATGGGGGGCATCCGGATCCACGTGGGTGATCAGCAGCATGGTGCCGGACAGGTTGTCGAACACCACCAGCTCTTCGGACACGAGCAGCAGCATGTCCGGCGTGCCCAGGGTATCCTTCGGGCAGCTGTCCTTCAGACGCTTTTCCACATAGCGGACGGTGTCGTAACCAAAGTAGCCCACCAGACCGCCACAGAAGCGGGGCAGCGGGCGGTCACTGCTGACTTCATACGTGCTGTGAAAGCGGTCGATCCAGTCCAGCGGTGCATCGGTCGTGACGGTTTCCACGCAGGCATCGCCCACAAAGCGTTGTAGCGTCTGGCCACGTACCTCAATGCGCTCGCGGCAGGGCAGGCCGATGATGGAATAACGCCCCCAGGTATCACCCCCCTCCACGGATTCGAGCAGGTAGCTCCACGGTCCGCTGGCCAGCTTGAGATAGGTGGTCAGGGGTGTATCCAGATCCGCCATGATTTCCCGGATGACCGGAATGCGGCGGCGAAGGGGGGCAGTATCAGTCATGAGCCTTCCAGTGCCTTGTGGTTGAGCAGTTCTTTCAGTTGTGCCGTGTGCAGGTCGTCCAGCCGCTGAACGACGTGGTCGGCGCCGGCCTCTTCGACCGGTTGCCCGTGGTTGTATCCGTAGGGCACGGCGATTACCGGGATGCCGGCCTGGCGGGCCGCACGGATATCGGTGACCGAATCGCCAATCATCAGGGCATCGCCGGTCGGGGTGCCGAGCTGCTTCAGGGCGTGATGAACCGGTGCCGGGTCGGGCTTGCGCACGGGCAGTGTATCACCGCCCACGCAGACGGTGAAGGCGGGTGCCAGTCCGGTGGCTTCGAGAATCGGCCGGATGAAACGTTCCGGCTTGTTGGTGACGATGGCCAGATGCCACGAGTCCTTCACTCGTTCGAGGAACTCCGGTACACCGGGGTAGGGGCGAGTCAGGTCGCTGCAGCAGTCAGTGTAATGGTGCAGAAAACGCTGCAGGGCGGCATCCAGATCGGGTTCGGCCGGGGCTTCACCGGTCGCCCACGTCAGTGCCCGTTCTACCAGCTTACGGGCCCCGTTACCCACCCAGTCGCGGGTACGGGCTTCACCCGCCCGGGGCAGTCCGCCTTCAGTCAGCGTGGCATCCAGCGCCTGTGCCAGATCGGGCACACTGTCCACCAGTGTGCCGTCCAGATCAAACAGCAGGGCACCGAGGGTCATTCGCCGCGAGCCTGAGCAATGGCCTGCTTCATGGTGGCGATGGTGGCGGCGTAATCGTCACTGTTGAAGATGGCGCTGCCGGCAACAAAGGTGTCCGCGCCGGCGGCGGCAATCTCACCGATGTTTTGCGTGTTCACCCCGCCGTCAATCTCCAGGCGAATGTCCAGTCCGCTGTCATCAATGCGCTGGCGCGTCTGACGCAGCTTCTCCAGCGTGGACGGAATGAATTTCTGGCCTCCGAAGCCGGGGTTGACGCTCATGAGCAGAATCATGTCCAGCTTGTCCATCACATAATCCAGCACGTTCAGCGGCGTGGCCGGATTGAGCACCAGGCCGGCCTTGCAGCCCAGATCCCGGATCAGCTGCAGCGAGCGGTCCACATGCAGGCTGGCTTCCGGATGGAAGGTGATGTAGGTGGCGCCGGCATCGGCAAACATGCGGATCATGTCGTCCACCGGCTGCACCATCAGGTGCACGTCAATGGGGGCGGTGATGCCGTAGTTGCGCAGAGCCTTGCAGACCATGGGGCCGATGGTCAGGTTCGGGACATAGTGGTTGTCCATGACATCGAAATGCACGATGTCGGCACCGGCCTGGAGCACGGCGTTGACCTCTTCACCCAGACGGGCAAAATCAGCAGACAGGATGGACGGTGCAATCAGGGGCTGAAACATCTCGCTCTCCGGAGGGTTGAGGGTGCAGGCGCGATTTTACCTGCTTGGCGAGGTGCTGTCAGGTCCGTGGCGAGGGTTAGCAGACCAAAGAGGTCCGGTGGTGGTCCCGACCACTGCGACGATTTCGATGGGAGGCATGGATACACTTCTTACAGGTGATCCTCGGAGATTATACCCTAAAATGGCGGTGTGCTTTCTGGCCATGTGGGGCGTTCAACGGGGTTGTTGTGCGTGCCGGGCTCAAGGCCATGGTGGGGTGAATTCAATGTGCCGCCCGCAACGGCGGATCCCGAACGAGGAGACATGATGCCCTGGCGAACCCTTCTGCTCGTGTCGCTGGCGATGGTGGCCTTTGCCGGCAATTCGCTGCTGGCGCGTGCGGCATTGAGCATGACGGTACTGGATCCAGCCAGTTTTACGTCGCTGCGACTGGCCTCCGGTGCGCTGGTGCTCTGTCTCATCGCGTACTTGCGTTCACCGTGCAGGCCGGGTCAGGGCGACGGGGTGTCGGCACTGGCCTTGTTCGTTTATGCGGCCGGGTTCTCATTTGCCTATGTGAGCCTGCCGGCGGGAACAGGGGCGCTGATCTTGTTTGGTGCCGTCCAGGCCACCATGATCAGTTGGGGCTGGTGGAGGGGTGAGCGGCTGGACCGTGCCCAGGTTTTGGGACTGCTGATGGCGCTTGCCGGGCTGGTTATCCTGATGCGTCCCGGGTTAAGCGCGCCACCGCTTGGGGGGAGCCTGCTCATGATGGCAGCGGGTATTGCCTGGGGTGTGTATTCCCTTCGGGGGCGGGGATTGGGTGACCCGACTCGCGTAACTGCCGGCAATTTTTTGCGGGCCACGCCCCTGGCACTGGGGGTGTCCGTCTTGTGGGCGGGTGCAGCCGCCTGGGATCGCTGGGGCGTGATCTACGCCCTGGTCTCCGGGGCTCTGGCGTCTGGTATAGGGTATGCGCTCTGGTATGCCGTATTGCCGGCCCTGCGCCCGACCCAGGCGGCCAGTGTACAGCTTACAGTGCCTGTACTGGCCGCCTTGGGCGGAATCCTGGTCCTGGGCGAGCCGTTGACACTGAGATTTGTTGTGGCCTCCCTGGCAATCTTGTCGGGTGTCTGGCTGGTAATCCGGCGCAAGGCGGGCGTGTAAAGCCCGCAACTGGCCCTGATGTTGCTAGACTGGGAAGAGAATGAAACAAGGCGAGGTGTTGCCGGGGCATGGGTATTTGGAGTGAAGTCAGGCTGACCAGAAGGAGCATGCGCAGATGGGGGGCCGCTTTGGTGGTGCTCTGGAGTGTATATGGGGTGCCCCTGAATGCAGAACAAGCACCTGTTCAGCCCGAGTCGCAGGCTGCAGAGGGGACTGCCGGGCAGGATGCTGCAGCCTCGGGTAAGGATGCAGGTACGGATGCCTCCGAGGCAGGAGCGGGCGGTGCCCCCAAGGAGGCCGCGCGGCCCGGTTTTGAAGTGCGGCGGGCGCGAGTGGACAGTGAGTGGGCGCTGATCAATGCGCTGGGCAAGGAGGTGCCAGGTGCCGAGATCGTGCCGTTGGGCGAGCCGGACAAGCCGGCCCCGGCCATGTACTGGCCTGCTGTGGCGCGCAAGAACGAGGGGGGCGCCCTGATGCTGACCACTGTGGGGGGCGATATCGCCCGGCGGGGGCTGGCTCGGCGGTTGGCGGTCCAGTTGCCGGAGGCGGGTTGGCACACGCTGACGACGGTATTGCGTGCCCCGGTCAAGCCAGCCCCAAAGCGGGTGTTGCCGCCCAGGCGGGATCCGAGGTCTGCAACAGATGGGGAGGCTGAAGGCAGCGGCGAAGCAGATGCGTCTGCCGGGGACGCGGCTGGCGAAAGTGATGCGACGGACTCGGGCCAGCAAGCGGGGCAGGAGGCCGGCACTGCGGGGGCGGATAACGGCAGTGCGGACAAGACCGTGGATATCGATGTGGTGGGGGGAGATGCGCCTGCAGGCGAGGCGCCGGAAACGGACGCCGGAGCGGGAGCACCGCAGCCGGAACAGAAGGCGGCCGGGGCTGAGGAGTCGGCTGATGCGGACGAGTCGCCCTGGCTGGACAACACGACCCGCATGGCCCTGGCAATGGATGAACTGGCCCGAAGAGGGTTTCAGAACAACGCAGTGATAGCAGAAGGCGGCGAAGTACCGGATGTACTGGCCTGGTTGGCCAGCCTGCCGGATATCCCGCCCAAGGGCCTGGTACTGATTCTCGTGAATGCGCCGCTGGACAGCTGGTCGGGGTGGCTGGAAAAGCAGCCGGCCCTCAAACAGCTGGCCGTTCTGGATATCTGGGACCGGGATCAGGTGCTGCTGGCACGGCAGGCCGACTTGCGTCTGAAAAGCGCCCGCAGGGCGGGGTTTCGTCGGTATGATCCGTATCCGGTAAGTGCACCGGGGCTGCCCGGCGGGCAATCGAGACTGGCACGCAAGATCGTGCACTGGCTGCGAACGGTTGCCCCCGGTGAGGATCGTGCAGTCAGTGCTTCAGATGGCGCCTGAGCAGGGCATAGGCTTGCTGTATGGCTTGTGAGCGGTCATGGGCATCGGCCAGTTCCGCATGGGTGCCGCGTGCCCATTTGTCCGGGTGGTAGCGGCTCATGAGCCTGCGGTACGCGGCGCGCACCGTTTCAAAATCCGAGCCGGGCGTGACGCCCAGCGTGCGCCATGCCTCCGAGAGCGCATCTGCGCGGGGGCTTTGCCCCAGATGTTCGCGGATTTCCTGCTCCCACTGACGAAAGACCCGCTCGGGGACGCCCAGCACTTTCCGTACCCGGTCAAGCCTGGTCCGCATCACTGGGGTAATCGTGTCGCACAGGTAGGCGGCCTGCAACAGCGCGGATGCCACCAGGCTGATCTGGTTGACGTCTGCGATCAGCCCCGGGGCCAGGCGTTCAAGCTGTTCGTCAAACTGCCCGGTATCAGCCGTACCGGCCAGGTAGCGGCTCAGGCCCGCTCTCAACTGCTCGTCGTCGAGGCGAAGGTGTTGGCCAATATGGCGAATCAGCCCTTCCGCCCGGTGCGCGGCCAGCTGGCCCTCGGTGAGCGCCCCCATGGCGGTAAAGAGCGCGTCCGTGTTCAGTGCATCCGAACCGATACGCACCTGAAATCTGGGTATGGCGGCTTCCAGCCAGCGATGCCATTGATCGCCCCAGAACCCGCCAATCATTGCGCCCACCGGCCCGCCGGTCATGAATCCCCAGAGAGCGCCGATCTGATACCCTGCTCGCATGTCCGTCCTCCTGTCGGTCATGGAAAATGAATCGTTCGCCCGGCATGGCCGTGTCAGCCGAGCCAGTCATCCAGCCATGCCAGCCGGTCCGGGGTACCGATATCATGCCAATGCCCGGAATACCGCATGCCTCGTGCTTGCCGACGCTGCATGGCACCCCTGAGCACCGGTGCCAGCGGCCAGGGCCCTGACGGCAGTGGCTCGAAAAGCGAGCGCTGATAGACGCCGATTCCGGTAAAGGTATACAGGGGTTGGCCGTTGACATCAACCCGCCCGTCTTCACGCAGTGCGAAATCACCCTGCGGATGGTGCTCCGGGTTGTCAGCCAGCACCAGGAAGGCCTCGCAGTCCGGGACATCCCGCAGTTGGGTGAACGGAAAATCCGTCCAGATGTCACCGTTGACCACGGCAAAGCGCTCCCGGTCGATCAATGGAAGTGCCTGTTTGATGCCTCCGGCGGTTTCCAGCGGTTCACCTTCGGCCGAGTAGTGAATCTGCACGCCCCAGCGCGTCCCGCTACCCAAGGTGGATTCAATCTGTGCACCCAGCCAGGCATGATTGATGACCAGACGGCTGAAGCCGGCAGCCGCCAGCGCCTCGATCAGGTACTCGATCAATGCCTTGCCACCGGCCTTGAGAAGGGGTTTTGGTGTGCTCTCGGTCAGCGGCCGCATGCGCGTACCCAGCCCGGCGGCCAGGATCATGGCAGTATCCATCATGCGGCCAGCTCCGCCTCAATGCCGGGCAGCACATCGCTGCGCACCAGATTGACCAGTGGTGTCAGCTCACTATGCCGCTCGCCAATGCGTACGAGGTGGCCCAGTGTGCGAGGGATATCATTCAGATAGGCCGTCTTGCCGTCACGCAGTGCCAGGCGCGCAAAGATCCCGGCCGCCTTCAGGTGACGCTGGATGCCGGTGTAGTCCAGGTCCCGATGGAAGGTCTCCCGGCTGGGCGCGCGGTGGGCGCGGGGCAGTGCGTCGTAGAAGCCGTCCGCCAGATGGTGCGCCCAGTCGTCCGGCCACTGAATGTAGCAATCGCGCAGCAAGGACACCAGATCGTAGGTGACGGGACCGGTCACCGCATCCTGAAAATCCAGAATACCGATACCCATGGGTCTGACCATCAGATTGCGGCTGTGGTAGTCCCGGTGCACGGTGACCTGTGCCTGCCCCCGGAATACCTCCGACACGCGGGTCAGTTGCGCCTTCAACTGCGCCCCGGCCTTGCCCTGCAGAGTGACACCGAGTTTGCGGCGCATGAGCCAGTCGGTGAACAGTGCATACTCATCGGCAAGCAGCGTATCGTCGAAGCGGGGCAGGGGACAGGCTTCGGGGGCAGGTTGCACCTGGATTCGAAGCAGAGCCTCCAGTGCCTGCTCGTAAAGAGGCGTCGCCGCCTCTGCGGCAGCACCATCCGGGGTAGTCGTGCCCACCTGTCGTGCGAATGTGGTGTCCCCAAAATCTTCCAGCAGCATGAAACCCTCGTCGGCCTGCCAGTCGATAATGTCCGGCACCGGAATGCCGGCCTGCCGCCACGCACGCGCCAGCGTGACGAAGGGGAGGCAGTCTTCCTTGTCCGGCGGTGCGTCCATGAGTATCAGGGTGCGCGGGCCATCCTCCACGCGCAGATAGCGGCGGAAACTGGCATCGCCCGATACCGGAACCGGCTCGGGCAGTTCACGTCCCAGCACCGATGCGGCCCACTGATGTGCATGGGCCAGTCGTTCATCTCGGTTCATACACTGTCTTCGTTGCAGGTGATGAAGTTGTCGAGCATCTTAGCGTGAGCCTTGGCATCTTCATAGCCCAGTCGAATCAGTGCCTTGCAGAAATCAGGGTCGAAAAGCAGATAGCTGGCGAGGCTGGCACTGGTGTCCTCGGTACTGCCACCCCCCAGCGCCCGCCGCAGAGGCAAGGGTAACCGGTCCACATAATGGCGGGCTATATCATTGATGGGCTGGCTGGGCGAGATGACCAGGATCTCGAGCGGTTTCAGTCCCCGTTTCTGCCGCTCATCTTCGGGCAGGGCG
>RFIV01000281.1 GCA_003695085.1 Gammaproteobacteria bacterium | reverse complement strand
CCGTGCATCTTGGTAAAGCGCAACTGCATCAGTCGTTGCCTCCGGGCAGCAGCGATTCGGTGCTGAACAGCTCGGATACGGTTTCACGCCGCCGGATGACGTGGGCCGCTTCTCCGTCCACCATGATCTCCGGCGGACGCGGGCGGCTGTTGTAGTTGGATGCCATGACGAAACCGTAGGCGCCTGCCGAGCGCACGACGAGCAGGTCGCCTTCGGCCAGCCCCAGCTCGCGCTCCTTGCCAAGAAAGTCACCGGTTTCGCAGACAGGGCCGACGATATCCCAGGCCTTGACCTCGCGATCCTCGTGCAGTTCTGCCGGGATGATGGCCTGCCAGGCACTGTAGAGCGCCGGGCGAATCAGGTCGTTCATCGCTGCATCGACAATGGCGAAGTGCTTGTGCGGGGTTTCCTTCAGGTACTCGACCCGCGTCAGCAGGATACCGGCATTGGCTGCAATCGAGCGACCGGGTTCAAGCACCAGTGCCAGCCCGCGATCCTTCAGCCTGGGTGTCAGCCGGGCAATGTACTCGCTGGGGTGCGGAGGGGTTTCGTCGTTGTAACGCACCCCGAGGCCGCCGCCCAGATCGATGTGCTCGAGCTGAATGCCGTCTTCGGCCAGTTCGTCAATCAGGGCCAGTACCCGATCCAGCGCTGCCAGGAACGGATCCGTTTCGGTCAGCTGAGAGCCGATGTGGCAGTCAATGCCGATCACGTTCAGGGAGGGGTGTGATGCGGCCCAGCGGTAGAGATCACGGGCCTCCTCCATGGTGACGCCGAACTTGTTTTCCTTCAGCCCGGTTGAAATGTAGGGGTGGGTCTTCGCATCCACGTCGGGATTGACGCGCAGGGAGACGGGCGCCGCGATCTGAAGCTCCGTGGCAATGCGGGCGATGCGCCTGAGCTCCGGCGCCGATTCCACATTGAAGCAGTGAACGCCGGCCTGGAGCGCCTGGCGAATCTCGTCAGCGGTTTTGCCGACACCGGAAAACACCACCCTGGCCGGGTCACCCCCGGCGGCCAGCACGCGCGCCAGTTCGCCGCCGGAGACGATGTCGAATCCGGCACCGAGGCGGGCCAGCAGGTTCAGCACGGCGAGATTGGAATTGGCCTTCACGGCATAGCAGATCAGGTGCGGGATGTCGGTCAGTGCATCTTCCCAGGCACGATAGTGGCGTTCGAACGTTGCGCGGGAATAGACGTAACAGGGTGTGCCGAACTGTTCGGCCAACGCCGTAACGGGGATATCCTCGGCAAAGAGGCGACCCTCGCGGTAGTTGAAATGATCCATGGTTCTCCCGGTCAGTATTGCGGTGCGGGGGCTTCCTGCCTTGCGCCCTGTTCATCGGGCAGATACAGGTCGCCCTTCTGCCCGCACGAGGCACCAGACAGAACCCACCACACGATGATCAGCATTCCCAGCCTTTTCATGGCTTCCCCACACGAAATTACATTCAGACCGGGCAGTATAACCCGTTCGGCCAAAAAAAAGTTAGCCCCCGCAAAGTCAGTCGGCCCGATCGCCCGGAACGGGCTGTTCAAGCGCCTCGTTGAGACGGGCTTCCAGCTCCAGTTTTGTGCGCAGGTAATGGGTGGTGGTCAGGCCTTGTGATGGCCCCTTGCCCGGCAGATCGTGAGGCAGGCTGAGATCGGTAATGTATACCGGATAGGGTGCGTTGCCTGCACGCTGGCTGAGAATGTAGTGCGCGAGGGCACTGAAAAGCTGTTCACCGTACTCGAGCGTTGAGAACTCCCTGTGGTCGTAGTACAGCGTGTAGTGGAGCAGGCCACTCTCCACATTGGCGACCACCTGAAGATCATGGTAGTGCGTACGTGCCTGATTGCCTGGCAGGGACAGGGGCTCGGCCCGGTACTGGCCCTTACCTGCCGGACGGCTGAGGCGATAGCATTCGGTCGCCGTGATCGGGGCATCATCCAGCCCCCCATGCATCAGGCGGCGCTCCTCGATAGCGGACAGAAAGCGCAGCAGCGGTGTGAGAAGCGTGTTGCCGCAGTGGGTGGGGTGACTGTGTGTCAGCAACGCGCCCTTTTCATCGCTGACAAAGAGCGTGGTCTGTCCTGCCTCTTCAAGCACGAAGACCTGCAGGACCTGCGCCTTTTGCTTGTCCGCAATGGCGGCCAGCGGGTCGTCGCGCAAGGCATAGGCATCAAGCAGGATGGGGCTGTACCGGGGTTGCGGGGTGGACAGGGCGTCCAGCAGTGCTGCACGGTCTTCAAGCGCCTGAATACGTGGCTGATCGTCACGAAACTGGATGATGTAGAAGTGGTGTTCGATCTGCAGGACATAGCGTCCGTGATGCTTGGTCTGGCGGGTGAAGAAGCAGCGCATGACCTGTCTGAAAAGATGATCCACCCGCTTGGCAATCGCCGCGGCACGTGTGGGGCAGAAACAGTACACCCCCAGCTGAGGCAGTCGCCCGCCCCATTGCTGTCCCTCCAGCAGCAGGGTCATGACATTGGTCAGGCACTGGATCAGTGTATCGCCCAGACGAAAGCGCTGGACGCTGACCTCGTTCCAGCTGTTCAGGCAGACCATGTCGAGCGTTTGCACCAGATTGTGACGCTCGGCACTGTAACCCAGCGAGTCTGTCTGATCGCTGATCTTGTGCAATCCCTTTCGGGTGAGGGGCTGCATGGGATCGACGCCGACATTGACGAACAGCACCAGCTCCGTCAGTTGGCGAGGTCGCGAGTAATTGTCCTGAGGAATGGAAGGTAGGGGTTGCGGCAGGTGGTGGGACAAGGCGTGGACGATATGCTGCAGCTCGTACTGGGTCGCATCGGACTGTCCGGGTGCCAGCCCGAGGCTGGTGGCGGGTGTCAGCAAGCCGTTGACCCAGCTACAGGTAATCAGCTCCACCAGACTGTGCGAGCGCTTGAGTACCGGTCGCAGGAGCGCGTCCGCCGTGGATGCCAGATTGCGGTAAAGAAGCCAGCCATCCTGCGGGATGTCCGGATTCTGGGTGGTAACGTGATGAAAGGCCAGTTGGGGCTCGGACAGATCCGGCGCGATATTGGGATTGATCCGCTCGATCTTTCCGGCCTTGCGCTGGAACGCGGCGTGCAGTTTGCGTCCGAGCAGGTTCATGTCTCGCTGGCTGATTGCGTGGGTGAGCTTGCGTTCGCGCACAAACAGGGAAATGAAGCGATAGCTGGCAGTCAGCTCATTGACGATGCGGCGTCGCTCCGACAGGACATCCGTGACCTTCCAGCGGGCGCGATTGTCCAGATGTTTCAGCGTGCCGGGTGGCCATTGCCAGTCGCGTACCAGGGTCATCATCAGCTCACGACGCCAGCCAGGCTTGCGTACGGGAATGGAGAGCTTCTCGCCGACCTTCAGGTAAAAGGCCTGTTGGATCAGTTCGAGTCGCTCACGATCCCGTTCACTTGTCAGGTGGTTCTCCAGCTTGCGGTACACCATGACATACGGATCGAGATCCAGCGGTGCCAGGCGATCTTCCCAGACGCCCTGTTTGAACAGCAGCGACAGGTGCCGGGTGAACGGGAATTCGTGGGCGTAGACTTCCGTGAGCAGCAACTTGAGTACCGACTTGTACGGTGCATCGATACCCTTGTAGAGCTGCCACATGCCGGCACCAATAAATTCGCCCGGCGGAATGCGGGGCACGCCGCCGAAATCCACGAACTGGTCCGGCTTGATGAAGCGCTTTTCCGTCAGAAGCTGTGCCAGCTCGGCGTACTCGGATTCGGAGTCGGCCGGAATCAGCCACCAGAGTGGCCAGGCACCACCGAGCCAGACGCCGGTGCGGTAGAACTCGTCCAGCAGGAGGTAATGCTGCGCGGTCCCGCAGTCTTCCTGGTCCACTTCGGCATTGTGGCGGCCTTGCCTGAAATCCTCGGCATTGACCAGAAAAATATGCATCTCCAGACCGATCTCGTGGGCGTAGCGGCAAATGGCTTTTGCCTTGGCCCGCAAGCGCTCACAACCAGCCGGTGACAAATCCGGGCGGTGAACCAGCCAGACATCTACATCACTGCCGCCGGTATGGGCGACGGTGCCGATGGATCCCATCAGAAAGAGACTGAGGATATCCGGCCGGTGCTGTTTGTCATGGTGATAGACGAAACTGCGGGCAAATCGCCGGGTTTCCTTGATTAACGTCTTGTCGGGATTAAAATTGGCCAGCCCGTAAGGACAGTCTGCCTGCACATAGCCGGGCAACAGCGGGTGGTGAGCATGAAACAGCATGGGAAGCTGTCGCACGAGATGCATCTGCTTGGGCGACAGCAGTTCGCTCATGCAGTGAATGCGCTGCTCGCTGACGTGGCAGAAACGGGCCACGATAGCCTTGAGCGTCTTGCGATCAACGCCTTCGCGGTAGTTGGTGCGGATAATCCGTTGCAGGCCCATGGCGGAAGTATAGTGCAACTTATGCTAGGCTGAGGCGATGATTCGCGGGATATTGATTGGCTGTCTGGCCCTTTGGGCCAGCTGGGTGCAGGCAGAACACCTGCCGCCCTTGCGGGTGGCAGTGCCATCCTTTGCACCGTTTGCCTACGAGGGGGAGAACGGTCAGCTCCGGGGGGCGATGGTCAAGGTGCTGCGACAGATCGAGCGCCAGTATGAAGAGCCTGTGGAACTGGTACGCATGCCTTATGCGCGCTTGCTGGAGCAGGTGGCAACCGGCAGGCTGGATGCGGCGCTGATCTTCAGCAACCCAGCACTGGCGCAGCGAACCCTCGCACTGGGGCCGGTCAGCGTCTCGCGGGTGCTGCTGTTCTGCAGCTCGGATGCGCCCAAGGTCAATGTATCAGCGCTGGAGCATCTCGGGCCGCTGGCAGTGATTCGGGGCGCCAGTTTCGGGCCTTTGATTGATGACAATCCGGGTATACAGCGGGTTGAAGTCGATACCTATGTCCAGGGGTGGCGGCTGCTCCAGCTGGGGCGGGTCAAGGGGATCGTGGGCTCCGAGGAAGGGGTGCTGTATGCCGCCGAAGAAGCCGGTGTGAACCTGTCAGCACTGCCGCCTCCCATGCTGATTGGCGAGCAGGCCTGGATGCTGCACCTGTCACGTCAATCGGTACATTATGGCAACTGGTTGGCGCTGGAAGCGGCTGTCAAAGCTGTTCAGCGCCCCGGTCTGATACGCGACCTGTCACTGGCTGAGCCACCCCCGCGCGCTCAGGGGGACTGAACGGTTAAAAGAATATGGGAGAGAGCATGAACGCATCCGGTCAGTTGTACATCGTTTCGGCGCCTTCGGGTGCGGGCAAGACCAGCCTGGTCGCCGCCTTGCTGGAGCGCGATCGTTCCATCTGTGTGTCTGTGTCGCACACCACGCGCCCCATGCGGCCGGGCGAGCAGGACGGCGTGAATTACCATTTTGTCTCCCGCGAGCAGTTTTTGGAAATGGCCGGGCAGGGCGCGTTCCTCGAACATGCTGAGGTATTCGGGAACTTTTACGGGACTTCGGAAGCCTGGGTGAACGAGGCATTGGCGCAGGGGCGTGACGTCATCCTCGAGATTGACTGGCAAGGGGCGCAGCAGGTGAGACGGTTGCGGCCGGATGCGCTGAGCATCTTTATACTGCCGCCGTCCGTGGAAGAGCTCGAGCGCCGCCTGCGCGGGCGTGCCCAGGACAGTGACGAAGTGATTCGCCGCCGCCTGTCGGAAGCGCGGGCGGAGATGAGCCATTACCCCGAATTCGACTTCGTGGTCGTCAATGATCAGTTCGAAGACGCCCTGGCCGATCTCATGGCGATTTTCCGCGGACAGCGGCTGACCCTGGCGCGTCAGGAGCAGGCCCAGGCAGAACGTCTTGCCGCCCTCTTGGCGCCGTAGATGGCTTCATGTACAATTGCGCGTTCTGTATGGTTTACTCATTGAGGCACGGGTATGGCGCGAGTTACTGTTGAAGATTGTCTGCAAAAGAAGAACAACCGCTTCGAGCTGGTCATGCTGGCCACCAAGCGTGCGCGTCAGCTGCAGTCTCAGGGGCAGGAACCCAAGGTGCCCTGGGAGAATGACAAGCCGACCGTCGTAGCCCTCCGGGAAATTGCCGAAGGCCACATCAGCGAAGAGAACATCGATACAGAGCTGCTTTGAAATTGAAGCCGAATCTGTATGAAACGCCACCTTCGGGTGGCGTTTTGCGTTCCGGGCTTGCCTTTTCGAGAGCGTGCCTCCACACTTGAAGTCAAAGCAGAGATCACGGTTTTTTACTGAGTTTTCCGGAACGTGCCCACCATTGATGCGCTTGCGGAGCGCCTGAGTCAGCATTTCGAGCCGTCCCAGATCAATCTGGTGAAGCGGGCCTATTACTATGCCGAACAGGCCCATGAAGGCCAATATCGCAAGAGCGGCGAACCGTATGTACAACACCCCCTGGCGGTAGCCAACCTCCTTGCCGAGCTGGGCCTGGATCATGAAACCCTCGCGGCGGCCATGCTGCATGACGTGATCGAGGATACCGGCATCCCCAAGTCTGCCATCGTGCGCCAGTTTGGCGAGACGGTTGCCCATCTGGTGGATGGGGTGTCCAAGCTGACCAAGGTCGAAGACCGCACCCGCGCTGAGCGTCAGGCAGACAACTACTTCAAGATGATCCGCGCCACCAGCACGGACCTGCGGGTGATCGTCGTCAAGCTGGCGGACCGGCTGCACAACATGCGCACGCTGGATGCCATGAAGAAGTCCAAGCAGCGCGAGAAGGCCGAGGAAACGCTGCAGGTCTTTGCGCCCTGGGCCCGGGCACTGGGTATTCACACCATTTATACCGAGCTGGAAGACTTGTCTTTCAGGGCACTGCACCCCATGCGTGCCCGGTATATCGAGGAGGCCATCCGCAAGCGTCGGGGCGGTGAGACCGAACTGCTCAATGATGTGGCCCAGCGCGTGAGCAGCGCACTGGAACGCCGCGGTATCCCGGCGCGCGTTCAGCACCGCGAGAAGCACCTGTATTCCATCTATCGCAAGATGCGTGACAAGCAGCGTGCCTTCAACGATATCATGGACATGTTTGCCTTCCGCATCATCACCGATACCGAAGACAACTGCTATCGCGCGCTGGGTGTGGTGCACAGCCTGTTCCGCCCGCGCTGGGAGCGTTTCAAGGACTACATTGCCATTCCGAAGCGCAACGGCTATCAGAGCCTGCACACCACCACGGTGTATCGTCGAGAGCTGCATCTGGAGTTTCAGATCCGCACCGAAGAAATGGATCGTGTGGCCAACACGGGCGTTGCTGCTCACTGGATGTACAAGGGCGGTGACTCCACGCTGGCGCGCAACCAGTTGGAGAAGGTGGAGCAGTGGGTCAAGAACCTGCTTGAAATGCGCGAGGGCACGGATGATACCGTCGAGTTCATCGACTATGTGAAGCAGGACCTGAGTCAGGACGAGATCTTTGTCTTCACACCCAAGAACAAGGTCATCGAGTTGCCGGCCGGCGCGACGCCCATCGACTTCGCCTATGCCATTCATACCGATGTGGGCAATCGCTGTTTTGCCGCCCGGGTCAACAACACACGCGTGCCGCTAACGTCAGAGCTCAAGAGCGGATCGACCGTCGAGATCATCACTTCGCCCTCCGCTCATCCCCATGCGGACTGGCTGAATCATGTTGTGACCGGCAAGGCACGGACAGCGTTGCGCCAGTATTTCCGCAAGCAGGCCCGCGAAGTGGGCAGGGCCCTGCTGGACAAGCACCTCAAGGAGCTCGGGCTGAGTCTGGAGACGATCAATGAGGCCCAGATGCAGAAGGTGCTGCAACACAACAATCTGGAGTCCGTCGAGCAGATGTTCACGGATCTGGGGGAAGGGCGCCGCATGCCCTACGTACTGGCCAGCCAGCTGGCCGCCGATCAGACGCAGGCCGCTCCCAGCGAGACGCCGGCAACGCAGGACACTGTCATCCGGGGCACAGAAGGGCGTGCATACCGGCTGGCCTCGTGTTGCCACCCGATTCCGGGTGATATTATCGTCGGCGTGGATGGGCCCGAGAACCAGCTGATCGTCCATCGGACACAGTGCCAGAAGGTTCGCCGGACCGTGGGGCGCGGGCATTTTCTGGACCTGTACTGGGACAAGCAGGCGGTGGGTGAATTTGCTGTCGCCATTGTTGTGCGAGTGGAAATGCAGCGCGGTATTCTCGCTGACGTGGCGAATGCGGTGGCCAAGGCCGAAGCCCATGTGGAAACGGTCACCATCAAGGATCACCCGGGGGGCATTTCCGATATAACGGTTGTCATGCGTGTGAGCGGTCGCCCCCACTTTGCCCGGGTACTGAGAAGGCTGCGGCGGCTCAAGCCCGTGATCAGTATTCACAGACAGTAAACCGAGAAGGACAGACCATGACGAACAAATGCATCATCCAGACCGATCAGGCACCCAAGGCCATCGGAACCTACTCCCAGGCTGTTAAAGTGGGCGGGACGGTTTATCTCTCCGGGCAGATTCCGCTGGACCCTCATACCATGGAATTGGTGAGCCCCGAGTTCAAGGAGCAGGCCACGCAGATGTTCAGGAACCTTCGGGCCGTGTGTGAAGCTGCCGGTGGCAGTTTGAATGATATCGTCAAGCTCAACCTGTATCTGACAGACCTGAGCAACTTCACGCTTCTCAACGAAGTCATGGCAACGTTCTTTCACGAGCCCTATCCGGCGCGCGCAGCCGTGGGTGTGAGGGAGCTGCCCAAGGGCGCGCTGGTGGAAGCTGATGCGGTGATGGTGCTGGGCTAGTCACCTGGCATCAGCGGTAATGCCCGGACTCCCGGAGCATGGCCGCGTATCCGGACATGTAATCCGGGTGACGGAAGTCGTAACCGGTGGCAAGCAGGCGCGCGTTGGAGAGGCGCTTGCTGCCGCCGCGCGCGGGCCATTGCGCATCTGGAAGTGGCTGGGTGCCACATTCGGAATGATCCAGAATCCAGCGCGCCAGCACGTGCCGCTGCACGGGCTCACAGTCGGTGCCGATATACAGGTCGTCCAGCGATTCACCCCTCAGGCTTCGGCTGACCAGGTGT
Organism: Gammaproteobacteria bacterium; assembly: GCA_003695085.1. Taxonomy (GTDB): domain Bacteria; phylum Pseudomonadota; class Gammaproteobacteria; order Pseudomonadales; family Oleiphilaceae; genus Thermohahella. Next base: position 6,304 of record RFIV01000281.1, on the reverse strand, counting down.
GCGAGGATGCCTGCCGCATCCTGCTCGTGCACACGGTTGGTCCAGGGTGAAGGGGGGGTGACGGGCACCTGCCCGGTGAGTACCGCGTCCAGAAACGCGGATCGGCTACCGCCGTAGATGCCCGAGAAGCGCACCACCGTCAGCGGATAGGCGGCTTCCCGGAGGCGTTGTTCACCTCTGAGCAGAATGCGTGCGGTGGTAGAGACGGGTTGCGTCTCGCTGGTTTCGTCGACCCAGCAACCATCATTCTGCGCATAAACGCTGGTCGACGAGACAAATATCAGCCTGCCGATGCGGGTGCGGGGAAAGCGTGCAATCAGGTTGCGCAGGCCCGTATCGAAAACTGCTTGATAGGCGGCCTCGTCCCGCCCCTGGGGGCTCAGGCAATAGACCAGCGCATCCGCATAGCCGGGAAGGCGGGTAAAGTCGCCCGGCCGCGTGACATCCAGCCTGACATGCTCCGTATTGGGGGGCAGGGCGTCGGGCGTGTGCCGGCTGGCTGCAATGCACCGCGTGTCTTCAGGCAGAAGGGCCGGGAGCTGCCGGTTCAGCTTGCCCCAACCTAACAGGATAACTGTACTCAGATCGTCCTCCCGACTATCAGGGATGTTGCTTTTGATTTATATTATTAATAACACAGTTTTCATCCGTCCACCCGGAGCACGTCCGACATGACGCTGACCGAACTGCGCTATATCGTCACCCTGGCCGATGTCCGGCATTTTGGCCGGGCTGCCGAAAAGTGTTATGTGAGCCAGCCTACCCTAAGTGTGGCTGTAAAGAAACTGGAGGAAGAGCTGGGCGTCAGCCTGTTCGAGCGCAGCCGGGGCCAGGTCACGGTCACGGATACGGGAGAACAGGTGATCCGGCAGGCGCGCAAGGTTCTGGATCAGGTCAGGCTGATCCGCGAGATCGCGCAGAGCGGGCGTGACCAGCTCAGCTCGCCCTTGCGACTGGGGGCCATCTATACGGTCGGGCCGTACCTGTTTCCGCACCTGATGCCTCAGTTGCGGCGTGAAGCGCCCGGCATGGGCCTGTACATTGAAGAAGGGTATACCTCCGTGCTGAGGGAAAAGCTGCGGCATGGCGAGCTGGATGCCATTGTCATAGCGTTGCCCTTTGAAGAAACCGAAGTGCTCACCAAACCCCTGTATGATGAGCCCTTTGTCGTCCTCATGCCCAAGGACCATCCCCTGGCGGCTGAAGCCGAAATCGACCCCGCGTGGCTGAGCCAGTACGATCTGCTCATGCTCGGGCCGGGCCACTGCTTTCGGGATCAGGTACTTCAGGCATGTCCGGGGCTGGAGGATGTGGTGGTCCGCCGTGCGGGGGCCCCGGAGCCCGGCAGCGTGGTTACCGAGGGCAGCTCACTGGAAACCATTCGCCACATGGTCGCCTCGGGGCTGGGGATCACCGTGCTGCCCCAATCCGCCGTACAGGCCGGTGATGATGGCGGGCTGCTGACCACCCGGCCGTTCAGGGCGCCGGTGCCTTCGCGCACGGTAGCACTGGCCTGGCGGGTCACCTTTCCGCGTCCGAAGGCCATTGATCTGCTCGCCAAGGCAGCGGGTCAGTGCAAGGTGAACTGGGCCCGGGCACTGAAAAAGACCGCATGACACTGACGGTGGATCATCTGGCTGCCGAGCCGGTGACGGCGCTCAAGGGGGTCGGGGCTGCCCTGGCGGCAAAGCTTGAGAAGCTGCATATTCACACGATTCAGGATGTGGTCTTCCATCTGCCCCTGAGATACGAAGACCGCACCCGGTTGACGCCGGTAGCCGCCCTCAGGCCGGGCCTGTCTGCCCTGATAGAAGGGACAGTTCTGGATGCCCGGGTGGAAATGGGGCGCAAGCGCAGCCTTCTGGTGACGCTGGATGATCACGGTGCGCGCATTGGATTGCGCTTTTACTATTTCAATGCCACGCAGAAGCAGCGCTGGGTGCCGGGTGCCACCTTGCGGGTGTTTGGCGAACCCCGGCCCGGCCGGACCGGGCTGGAAATGTACCACCCGGAGGTGGCTGTGGTGCAACCCGGCGAGCCGTTGCCGGTAGACAGTTCACTGACCCCGGTGTACCCCACCACCGAAGGGTTGCCCCAAAGACGGCTGCGACAGGTCATTCAGGCCGGGTTGAGCTGGCTTGATCGCTGTGAGCCTGAAGCGTTGCTGCCCGGGCACCTTGTGCCCGTGGCGCCACACACCTCGCTGAGTGATGCGCTGCGGTATCTTCACGCGCCGCCCCCGGACGCCGATCGGCAAGCCCTGTCGGAAGGGTGCCACCCCTACCAGCAACGGCTGGCCTTCGAAGAACTGCTGGCCCACCACCTGAGCCTTCTGCGTGCCCGGCAGCGCGCGCAGTCTCATGCCGCGCCGGTGCTGACGGATCCGGGCAACCTGTGTGACCGGTTGCTGGCAACACTGCACTTTGCGCCCACCACGGCTCAGCAACGGGTCACGCGTGAAATTGCTGCGGATATGTCCCGGGATCGCCCCATGCTGCGGTTGGTGCAGGGCGATGTGGGCTCGGGCAAGACGCTGGTGGCTGCATTGGCTGCAGCGCGGGCTGTCAGCAGCGGTTATCAGGCGGCGATCATGGCGCCCACGGATGTGCTTGCCGAACAGCACGCACGGCAATTTCAGGCCTGGTTCGGCCCGCTGGACGTCCCCATTGTGCGGCTCAGCGGCAGCATGAAGGTTCGCGAACGCCGCGAAGCGCTCGCAGCCGTGGCATCCGGACACGCGCGCATTGTGATCGGCACCCATGCCCTGTTTCAGGATGATGTGGACTTCTGCAGGTTGGGGCTGGTCATCATTGACGAGCAACACCGCTTTGGCGTGCATCAGCGCTTGTCCCTGCGCGACAAGGGGCATGACGCTGGCCAGGTCCCGCATCAGCTGGTCATGACCGCAACCCCCATCCCCCGGACACTGGCCATGAGCGCTTATGCGGATCTGGACACTTCGATCATCGACGAATTGCCGGCCGGCCGCCAGCCCATCACGACACTGGCTGTATCGGATCAGCGGCGTGATCAGGTCATCGACCGGATGCGGGCGGTTTGCCAGAGTGGTCGCCAGGCCTACTGGGTCTGTACGCTGGTGGAGGAGTCCGAGGTGCTCCAGTGCCAGGCGGCCGAAGCCACGGCCGAGGTGTTGCGTGAAGCATTGCCGGAGCTGAATGTCGGGCTGGTCCATGGCCGGTTGAAGGCCGCAGAGAAGCAGGCTGTCATGGAGGCCTTCAAGCAGGGCACGTTGCACGTACTGGTGGCCACCACCGTCATTGAGGTGGGCGTGGATGTGCCCAATGCGACACTCATGGTGATTGAGAACCCGGAACGCCTCGGTCTGGCCCAGCTGCATCAGCTGCGAGGCCGGGTGGGGCGCGGGCAGCACGAGAGTTTCTGTGTTCTGCTTTATCATAACCCGCTGTCTGCCACGGCGCGGGCGCGGCTGGAGGTCATGCGTGAGACCACGGATGGTTTTCGCATAGCGGAAAAGGACCTGGAAATTCGCGGGCCGGGTGAGGTATTGGGAACGCGACAAACCGGACTGGTCCAGTTCCGTATTGCCGACCTTCAGCGTGATCAGGGCATGCTTGAGCGCGTGCGTGACGTGGCGCTGACGCTTCTGGACGATCGTGCGCGCTGCGAGGCACTGATCGGGCGCTGGATCGGCGCCCGGGAAGCCTATGCGCACGTGTGACCACTTTGTGACGTGCAGTTGATCAAATCCGTGCTACGCTCAGTGAAAGAGGTTTGCAAGGAGAAGCCTTCATGGTCGCCCCGCAACTGCAGCGTATGCTGGATGACTGGCGCGCTGAAGACGATGCGCTGAATGCCGAGATAGAGCAGATGCAGCCGGTCGACGGACTGGCTGCCGACCCCGCGTTTCGGGTACGCACCACGGTGCTGGAAGACGCCCTCGGGCGTGTTCAGGTCGTCACCCCGGAGCAGAGCCTGCTGGATCTCGATAGCCTGTGCGGCAAGTTGGGCCGGGACCTGGAGCCGCTGGAGCGCCCCGAGCTTGAAAAGCTGGTGCAGCGGTTCCGTTTCGACGAATTGCCTGCCTTGCCCGAGTTGACCGGGCTCACCGCAGTGGTTGATCCTGCGGTGCTCAAGCATGAACGGATCTATGTTTCCGCCGGAGAGGGGGGATACTTCCTGCCCCTGAGTCGACGTCTCTTCGAGCGTGCACTGGGCAAGCACAGCAAGGCGGTACCCTGTGCGGTGCCGCTGGCGCATATCCAGGTCAACCGGGACGACCCGGACCAGGACCTGCAACAGATCAACCAGGCCATCAGCCAATTCACGTCCCTGCGCATTACGCAGCGGCTTGAGGATACGCTGGAGATGCCGCCACTGCCGGAAACCGCCCAGCGCATCATCAATCTGCGCTGTGATCCCAATGCCGGCATCCCCGAACTGGCCGATGTGGTGGAAACCGATCCGAGCCTGGCTGCTCAGGTGGTCAGCTGGGCCTCGTCATCCTTCTATGCTGCGCCGGGGCGGATCAACTCGGTTCAGGATGCCATCGTGCGCGTGCTGGGCTTTGACCTGGTGATGAACCTTTCCATGGGGCTGGCTCTGGGCAAAACGCTGCAGGTGCCGCGTGAAGTGCCGGCCGGATTCACTCCTTACTGGGAGCAGGCGGTCTGGACGGCGACGCTTTCCGGCGCGCTGAGCACGGCCATGGAGACCGAGGACAAGCCGGCTTACGGTCTGGCCTACCTTTCGGGGCTGCTGCACAACTTCGGCTATCTGGTGCTGGCGCATGTCTTTCCGCCGCACTTCCGTTTGATCCTGCGCTATCAGCAAGCCAACCCTCACCTGGATGCTGAGCTGACGGAGCACTTTCTTATCGGTATCACCCGTGAACAGATTGCCAGCCAGCTCATGGACGTCTGGAACATGCCGGCAGAAGTCGTGACGGCGCTCAGGCACCAGAAAAATCCGGGCTATGCCGGAGAGCATGCCGATTACAGTCGTTTAATCTATGTTGCCACACAGTTGCTGCGGGCGCAGGGTCTGTCAGAAGGGCCGGCGCAAAGCGTACCGGAAGGTGTCTGGGAAGCTCTGGAACTCAGTCCGGTCAAGGCTGAGGAAACCTTGCTGCAGTTGCTGGAGCTGTCGGATGAGATGAAGGGGCTGGCGGCCATGATGGCGTCCTCGTAGATACAAAAAGGGCATAAAAGCCCGACAAAGGATGACGAAAAAATAACCTGTTTGACTGGAAGCTCGACTCAGACCGACTATGATAAAAATAGTAAACAGGCAGACCAGTATGTGGGGGTCCCATGAACCAGTTGATATTCAATCAGGCCAGCATATTTCATTTGCAGCAGCTGGAGGTTCAGTACCGCCGGCGCAAGGGCGTCCGGCATCGCTTGTCGGATGAGTCTTCGCGGCTGGAGCTGATCAACCAGAGTGCCAGCAGCCCCGACAAGATCATTCAGAAATATTTCCGCCGGTTTGCCCATGAACTCGAGCCGGAGCTGATTCAGGAACTGATCAGCCGCGGCATCGTCAAGCCGGATCACATGATTTAAGCCGTGTTGTTGTCGTTGTTGTTGTTGTTGTCGTCCAGAGTGTCGTAGCGAATTGCGCCCCCGTTTGGGGGCTTTTTTGTGGTTTGACGCACTTTATCGGTGGACCCTATGACAGCTCCGCCATCAATACTCTGGCTGCTGACAGCAAGGCTTCCTTGTTGTCGTCCTCGATCTTCCAGCGCTGCTTGTCTTGACGGAAGGTTTCCTGTTTGGTCTGCGCCTTGCGCGCACTATGTGTGGGGAAGTCCTTGAGTTGTTCATAGACCGTCTCGAAAATGACCAGGCGCTCGTCCTGTGCCCAGTCCGGGCTCAGGTGATCCAGCAACACCTTGATCCTCAGGCAGCCCTCGGACAGCTCCACCTGCCCGGTGAGCATGCACTGAGCGATCACCTGAATGCTCTCTCGCGCATCCAGCAGGTGTTCTGATCGTCCGGGTGTCACCACCTCAACGGCGGGCGTGCTGTGCTCCGGAGGGGGTGAGGGGGGCTGTGATGCCTGCCGGATCACTTGCCACTTGCGCAGGCTGAAGCGCATTAGCCAGATGCAGGCAATCAATCCCGTAACAATCAGAACCCATTGAAAAATAACCAAAACACACCTCGAAATGCAATAAGTTGAAAAATCAGCGTTTTTTCTGAAAAACAGTCGCCCAACAATGCTTCAATTGTACACGTTTTTTAAGCGGGGTGTTGTTCGGGAAAGGTAGAGGCTCATAGCGCGTGAGCGTTCGGGTTGTCCCCATGATAGCCTTGTGCTGCAT
>RFIV01000280.1 GCA_003695085.1 Gammaproteobacteria bacterium | reverse complement strand
TAGGGGCCCTGTGCCTGCTCGGGCACCAGCATGGCCACGGTTTTGGTAAAGCCGGAGGAGAAACGCTTGATCCCGGCCTCCAGGTTTTTCTTCAGGTTCTCCTCATCCAGTTTTTCGGGCAGGGCGAGCTGCACGTATTGTTCCCCGTCCGTCAGCAGCAGGGTAAACCAGAAGGTGTCGGTGCCCAGCAGCGACTTGAACAGCGGTTGAATGCCGAATTCCTCGGTCAGCTGCTTCGCCAGCTTGCCGCCTTCTGCGTCCGGATCTTCCGGCTTGTAAGCCAGCTTTCCGCGTGACTGGGCCTGAGCCTCTTTCACGACCTTCTCCAGTGTGGCCCTGAAGGGCACCAGTTCCGCTGGCAGCTTGTCATCCGGCGAGATGTACGCGTGCAGGGTGACCGGTTTGTTCAGGGTGGCGAACAGGTTGCCGCCGGTCTGGTAGGCGTGCAGCACCTTCTTAAGCGCCCGGGTCACATCGTATTCCGGGTTGCGCAGGCGGACATCCAGCTGGCCTTCACCCTTTTCCTTCACCTCGATCAGGTCGCGGAAGCTCAGCACTTCATACTGGTCGCCATAGCTGAGCAGCACGTGGAAGTAGCTGTTCACCAGGCCTGACTGGTAGCGATCCGCCACCTGGAACGGGACGGGCCGGATGTTGTACTTGCTGTTGGCTTCGTCTTCCTTCTCCGGGTCGGTTTGCGGGTCGATGAACTCGACGCGCACGCGGCCATCCCCGGCCACCTCGTACTCCTTGAGCAGGTCACGCAGTTGAGGGATGAGCGGGGCCAGCAAGGGGTGGGTCTTGGCACTGAAATAGCCGCGAATGAGCAGCGGCTCCTGCAATTGATCCAGGTACGTGCCCGTCGCTTCGCTCAGCGAGTAGCGCTGGTCGGCGGTCAGATCCGCGCGCAGGGTCTTGACCTGATCGAGCCAGATGTTGGCCGCCAGCAGGTTGGCTATGAGCAGGCCGGCGAACAGGTGCCAGCGGCGATGCTCGCCCGAATGATTGTCCTGCGCCCAGCCTTCCTTCCTCAGCGCCAGTACATTCAGGGTCAGGAAAACGCCGACCAGTGACAGATAGTAATACAGGTCACGAATGTCCAGTACACCGCGGGTGATGGATTCAAAGCGCGAGCCGGTGCCCAGCTTGCGCAGCAGTTCCGACCACTCGTAACTGAGCAGCCCCACGTGCGGACCGGATCCGATCAACCAGAACAGGATGCCCACCAGCGCTGTCACGATGAGGCTGACGATCTGGGAGTCGGAGCGGGCACTCACGTACAGGCCAATGGCGATATAGGCAGCTCCCAGAAATAGCGTCGCCACATAGCCCCCGATCACGGGGCCCCAGTCCAGATTGCCGAGCAGCGAGACGGTGATGGGCAGCGGCAGTGTCAGCGCCAGGGCGATCAGCAGCAATGCGAGACAGGCGAGAAACTTGCCCAGCACCAGGCGGAGAATGCCCACCGGTGTCGTGAGCAGGAACTCGAGCGTCCCCTGACGCCGCTCCTCACTCCACATGCGCATGGTGAGCGCCGCGACGAGAAAGACCAGCAGGATGGGCATCCAGTTGAACAGCGGGCGGACGTCTGCCAGATTGCGGGCAAAGAAGGCATCCACCCAGAAAAAGACAAACAGTGTGACCGCAAGGAAGGTCGCCAGAAACACGAAGGCCACCGGCGAAGCGAAGAACTGCGTAATCTCCTTGCGGGCGATGCGGGAAATGGCGTGTTCAGGCTGCATCGGTGACCTCCTTCACCTGATTCACTTCGGCAAACACGGTTTCCAGATCACGAACCTCGGGGTGCAGGTCGCGGATGGCGATGTTGGCAGCGACCAGCGCCCGCGCGATGTCGGGCAGCACGGTGTCTGGCGTACTGTCATCCTTCACCCGGATACGGACGCCGCCTTCACAGGCATCGAACGCCTCGAGACCAGCCACAGGACTCAGGGCTTCGCGGACGGTCTGCACCGGGGCATCCGTCAGCAGGCGCACATGCTGGCTACGCTGCAGGTTTTCGAGGGTTTCATCCAGTGCCACTTCGCCCTGACGGATCATCAGCACGCGGTCACACACGGCGCTGACCTCCTGCATGATGTGGGTGGACAGGATGACCGTGGCATGCTCGCGGAAGCTGCGGATCAGCTCGCGCATGTGATGGATCTGTGAGGGGTCAAGTCCGTTGGTAGGTTCGTCCAGAATGAGGATCTTCGGATCATGAATGATGGCCTGAGCCACCCCGACGCGCTGCTTGTAACCGCGGGAGAGGGTGGCAATGGGGGCCAGGGCCTTGGCATTAAGATCCGTCCGGTCAATCGCCTTGCGTACAGCGTTCGCTCGCTCGGCCTCTGGGACTCCGCGCAGGCCGGCGGCATAGTCCAGGTATTCCACCACGGTCATTTCCGGGTAGGTGGGCGGGCTTTCCGGCAGGTAGCCCATTTGCTGGCGCAGGGCATCGCCCTGTTTGGTAATGTCCTGACCATTGATACGGATGGTGCCGGATGAAGGCTCCAGGTAGCCCATAAGCATCTTCATGATGGTGGACTTGCCGGCTCCGTTGTGCCCCAGCAGGCCGACAATTTCGCCGGGCCGGATGGTGAACGAGGCATTGCGGACCGCAGCAAAGTCCCCGTAATTGCGACAGAGCGCCTGTATCTCAATCATTGAGTGCGTCCCCATGTCTGCGATGTGTGATTGTCTGCCCGGTGGCAGGGTAAAATCCGCCGATAAGATGGGGTCGCTGAAGCAGGCTTGCAAGGGCTAAATGCTTACCTGAAAACATGTTAATGTTCAGAGTGTTAACCGGTTCAAAAGGATGGTCGGGTTGACGCCCGGGCATTTCGCGGCAATGATCATGTAAACACCTGCTGAGCACGCCTGAAGTCATGACACGTACAGACCCGGAATTCGAGTGGGTGGATCAGCCCGGAGACGCGTCCATTCGCTATCTCCATCATGGCTTCCCCAGCCCGTTGGTGCGCTGGCACTATCATGACGAATACGAACTGCATCTGATTACCTGTACGCACGGCAAGGTCTTTGTCGGGGATTATATCGGCAATTTCGGGCCGAACAGTCTGGTGCTGGTTGGCCCGAAGCTGCCCCATAACTGGATCAGTCAGATGCGCCGCGGCGAGCAGGTTGAACTCAGAGACCGGGTAATCAACTTCTCGCACGAACTGGTGGAAAAAGGCGAAGCTGCCTTCCCCGAAATGCAGCGACTGCGTCCATTCTGGGTGCGCGCGCGGCATGGCATCGAATTTCTGGATGAGGCGGTGGTTCGGGAGGCTGCACGCCTGATGGAGGAGGTCGCCGGGACTCAGGGGTTCAGGCGACTGACCCGTTTCTGGATGCTCATGGATCTGCTGGCGGACTGTCAGCAGTACCGTCTGCTTGCCTCTTCCGGCTACATGCCGGTGACCGACGAAAAAACACTGAGCCGCCTGAGCCGGGTCATGGACTATATCTTTTCACACTATGACCGGGAGCTGCCCCTTGAAGAGGTGGCGGCTCAGGTGGACATGACAACGACCTACTTTTCACGATTCTTCCGCAAGGCGACCGGGCAGCGCTTTATCCAGTTTGTCAATGGTCTGCGCATCAGCCGCGCGTGTGAACTGCTCAGCCAGACAGATCTGCCCATTACAGAGGTCTGCTTTCAGGTAGGCTTCAATAATATTGCCAACTTCAACCGACGATTTCAGGCCATTCGAGGCATGACGCCTTCGGACTACCGCAAGGCCGCGCAGGCGCTTTCCTGAGGGGGCAGCCCCATCCTCCCGGTATATGCGGTGCGACACAGCAAGTGCAAAAAAGTACAGATTTTGGGTGGGTTGGGTATTTGTTCGCGGCTGCGAGGTGGGTGTTTAATGAGCAGAACCCGGTGCCCGCTTGATGGGTTGAGCCCAGCAGTTAAAGCCGGAGTAACCCGATCCGAACCAATTCCAAAAACAACAGGGGTTGAAACATGACATTCAAAACCACCTTCTCTGCCCTCACCCTGGGCCTGACGGCCTCCCTCATGACCCATGCAGCGACCACCGTGACCATCGGTACGGTCAACAACGGTGACATGATCCGCATGCAGAAACTGTCCCAGGCCTTCGAAGCCCAGCATCCGGATATTCGGCTGGAGTGGGTCGTTCTGGAAGAAAATGTACTTCGTCAGCGATTGACGACTGACATCGCCACGCAAGGCGGGCAGTTCGATGTGATGACCATCGGCATGTATGAAGCACCCATCTGGGGCGAGAAGGGCTGGCTGACGCCCATGACCGACCTGCCGGCGGATTATGATCTGAACGATGTCTTTCCTGCCGTACGCAACGGCTTGTCTGCCAAGGGTACCCTTTACGCGCTGCCGTTTTACGGCGAAAGCTCCATGACGTTCTACCGCAAGGATCTGTTTGATGCGGCAGGACTGAGCATGCCCAGGCAACCCACCTGGTCGCAGATGATGACGTTTGCCAGGACCCTGCACAAGCCGGATCAGGGGCAGTACGGAATCTGCTTGCGTGGCAAGGCAGGGTGGGGCGAAAACATGGCCCTGATGACCACCATTGCCAACACCTTCGGTGCGCGCTGGTTTGACGAGCAATGGAAACCGGAATTTACCGGCCCCGAGTGGACAGAAGCCGTGAAATTTTATGTGGATCTGCTCGGCCAGTACGGGCCGCCGGGCGCATCCTCAAATGGTTTTAACGAAAACCTGGCGCTGTTCAACAGTGGCAAGTGCGCCATGTGGGTCGATGCGACCGTGGCGGGCTCGTTCGTCAGTGATGCGTCTCAGAGCAAGGTGGCCGGCAAGGTCGGATTTGCACTGGCACCCAAGCAGGTGACGGACAAGGGTGCTGGCTGGTTGTGGGCCTGGGCACTGGCCGTGCCGGTGTCCTCCGATGCCAAGGACGCGGCCACTACATTTGTGACCTGGGCGACCTCAAAGGCCTACAGCGATCTGGTCGCAGAGAAGTACGGGATTGCCAACGTTCCGCCCGGTACGCGCCAGTCGACCTATGACAACCCCGAGTACATGAAAGCGGCACCCTTCGCGGCGATGACACTGGAAGCCATGAGCAAGGCGAACCCGAAGGACAAGACGCTCAAGCCCGCGCCCTATGTTGGTGTACAGTTTGCAGCCATTCCGGAGTTTCAGGCCATTGCCAGTCAGGTGGGCAAGCTGATTGCCGGTGCTCTTGCCGGCTCAATGCCCGTGGAACGTGCACTGCAAAGCGCCCAGAACATTACCCTTCGGGAAATGAAACGCGCCCGATACTACGCTAGCCGTTAAGGCGGCGTCCGACCCGACCGGAGTCCGCTCTCGTGCGGACTCCGGGCTCCTCTCTGCCTGAAACCAGACGAGCGTCTATCATGACTATTCAATCCTGCGATCTGAATGCGAGTGTCGTGCCCATGCCTGTCTCCAATGAAAATTCCGCGGCCTCTGCTCACAGCAAGGCGCAACGCGTCGCCCGCTGGCTGGTATCGCCGTCCGTATTGGTCCTGCTGTTATGGATGATTGTGCCGCTGTCCATGACGATCTACTTCTCGGTGCTTCAGTACAGCCTGCTGTATCCGGGTGAGCACCCCTTTGTGGGGCTTGAAAACTACGAGTTTTTCCTCACCGATGAAGGCTTCAGTGCCGGGATGTCCAACACCCTGATCCTGGTCGGTGCCGTGCTGGCTATCACGGTGGTGCTGGGTGTGGCCATTTCCGTGCTCATCAACACCCCCTTCCCGGGCCGCGGGATTGTGCGGGTCATGTTGATCTCTCCCTTCTTCATCATGCCGACTGTCAGTGCACTGGTCTGGAAAAACCTGCTGATGCATCCGGTTTCGGGTGTGTTTGCCTGGCTGGCTCAGGTCATGGGCATGGAGCCGGTGGACTGGTTTGCGCAGTACCCGCTCAGCGCCATCATCCTGATTGTGGCCTGGCAGTGGCTGCCGTTTGCCATCTTGCTCCTGATGACGGCCATGCAGTCGCTGGACAAGGAACAGGTGGAAGCCGCGAAACTGGATGGTGCCGGTGGCTGGGCGATTTTTCGCCATATCACATTGCCGCATCTGGCGCGCCCGATCGCCGTGGTGGTCATGATCGAAACCATTTTCCTGCTCTCGGTGTTTGCTGAAATCTTTACCACAACCGGGGGTGGGCCGGGCTACGAGACGACCAATCTGGCCTACCTGATCTACAGCCAGGCCTTGCTGCAGTTCGATGTGGGCATGGCCTCCGCGGGCGGTCTCATCGCGGTGGTGCTGGCCAATATTGTGGCTTTCTTCCTGGTTCGCCTGATCGGCAAGAGCCTGACGGAAAAACATTGATCCGGAGGATATCTGAATGATTGCCTTGTCCCAGAAACAGCGCCGGGTCTTTTCCCAGATCGCGTTGACCGCTGCCGCCTGGAGTGTCGCGTTCATCATCTTTTTCCCCATCCTCTGGATGGTGCTCACCAGCTTCAAGACCGAGCTGGAAGCCTTTGCCACGCCGCCCTCCCTGTTTTTCAGCCCAACGCTGGAGAACTATCAGGAGGTGTTCGGACGCAGCGACTACATGCACTATGCCTGGAACTCCGTCGTCATCTCCATGGGCGCAACCCTGCTGGGCATGCTGCTCGCAGTGCCGGCGGCCTATGCCATGGCGTTTTATGAAACGAAGCGAACGCAGTCCACCTTGCTCTGGATGCTGTCCACCAAGATGCTGCCGCCGGTAGGGGTGCTTGTACCAATCTATCTGCTGTTCAAGGAGTCCGGCTTGCTGGACACCCGAACGGGCCTGATCCTGATCTATACGCTGATCAATCTGCCCATCATGGTGTGGATGATTTACACCTACTTCAAGGAAATTCCCAAGGACATTCTGGAAGCCTGCCGCATGGATGGTGCGACGCTGGGCCAGGAAATCAGCCGGGTGTTGCTGCCCATGTGCAAGGGCGGACTCGCGTCAACCGTCCTGCTGTCGCTGATCCTGTGCTGGAACGAGGCATTCTGGTCACTGAACCTGACGGCCGCCAATGCCGCCCCGCTTACCGCCTTGATTGCGTCCTACTCAAGTCCTGAGGGACTCTTCTGGGCCAAGCTTTCCGCCGTATCCACGCTGGCCTGTGCCCCGATTCTGATCTTTGGCTGGATCAGTCAGAAACAATTGGTGCGCGGTTTGTCATTCGGCGCAGTGAAATAACAAACGAATTGAGGTAATTGTCATGGCAGAGCTGAAAATCAACGCACTGCGCAAGAGCTACGGAGATATCGAGATTCTCAAGGGAATTGACCTGCATATCCGGGATCATGAGTTCGTTGTCTTTGTCGGCCCGTCCGGCTGCGGCAAATCCACCCTGTTGCGTTCGATTGCGGGGCTGGAAGAAGTCACCTCGGGGCAGATTGTGCTGGGTGGACGCGATATCACAGGGCTGAAACCCGCCGAGCGTGATCTGGCCATGGTGTTTCAGAGCTATGCCCTGTATCCACACATGAACGTGCGCAAGAACATGTCCTTCGCACTCGAGCTGGCGGGTGTGGACAAGGCGACCATTGAAGCGAAGGTGAAGGATGCAGCCCGTATTCTGGAGCTGACCCACCTGCTGGATCGCAAGCCCAAGGACCTGTCCGGCGGTCAGCGGCAGCGCGTGGCCATTGGCCGGGCCATTGTCCGCCATCCCCAGGTCTTTCTGTTTGACGAGCCTCTTTCGAATCTGGATGCCGCATTGCGTGTCCAGATGCGACTGGAACTCGCCCGGCTGCACCATGAGCTCAACGCTACCATGATTTACGTCACACACGATCAGGTCGAAGCCATGACTCTGGCGGATCGGGTGGTTGTCATGAATCAGGGCCGCATCGAGCAGGTGGGGACGCCGCTGGAGCTCTACCACCATCCGGTAAACCAGTTTGTTGCCGGGTTCATCGGCACGCCCAAGATGGCCTTCATCCCCGCCCGGGTCATCGGTGGGCAAGGCCACGAGCTGACCATTCAGCTGCCATCCGGTGAGCATTTGACCCTTCCCCGGTCACCGGACAGTATCCATGTTGGTGCTGAGGTCACACTGGGTATTCGCCCGGAGCATATGCGCATTGTCTCGCCGGAAAACGCGAATCTGACCGGACAGCTGGATGTGACCGAGCACCTGGGCAGCGACACTTACTGTCACGTCAATATCGACGGGGGTCATACCCTGACGGTGCGTCAGGGTGGCGACTATGAAGGGCGGTTCGGGGAGATAGTCGGGGTGGACTTCGACCTGTCTCGCGCGCACCTGTTTGACAGTGAGGGCAATGCCCTCGACAGCGTGACCCGTCAGGCGGCCTGAAGGGGCCGCATTCTTCTCAGCAACGGGCTGATGCATCCTCTCATGAGGGTGCAGGGCCCCCGTTATGTCAGAGATTGGCCATGAAACTTGAACGCAGTACTCTGAACCAACTGGATGCCTCCATCGGGCGTCCGAACTACCCCGCATCAGCGCTGGTGGAGCGTATCGTTCATATCGGCGTGGGTGGATTTCATCGCGCCCATGAGGCGGTCTATACACACAGGCTGTTGCAGGAGGCGGAGGGCTCGGGTTGGGGCATCTGCGGTGTCGGATTGCGGGAAGCCGACCGCCCCATGTTCGAGACGCTGAACCGCCAGGAGGGGCTCTATACCCTTATCGAGCTGCACCCGGACGGGAGCAGGAGACTGGAGGTGATCGGTGCCATCCGGCGCATGTTGCTGGCCCCCGAGCAGCCGGATGCAGTCATGCAGGTGCTGGTGAACCCGGAGGTGCGCATCGTCTCCCTGACGATTACCGAGGGTGGGTATAATGTGGATGATCATAGCGGCGAGTTCAGGGCGGATCATCCGGATGTACGTCATGACCTGGCGCACCCGGAGTCGCCGGTGACCGTGTTCGGCTACCTGGCCGAAGCCCTGAACCGCCGGCGAGCGCAGGGCATCGCCCCCTTCACCATCCTGTCCTGTGACAACCTGCCCCACAATGGCGACATGACGCGCAAGGTGATGGTCGCCTATGCACGACTGCGGGACCCCTCGCTGGCCGAATGGATTGACACCCATGTGAGCTTCCCCAACAGCATGGTGGATCGCATTACACCGGTCACATTGCCGGCGCACCGCGAATGGCTGAAGGCGGCTACCGGACTGGAGGATGCCTGGCCGGTGGTCTGCGAGCCCTTCACCCAGTGGGTACTGGAGGATGACTTTTGTAACGGTCGGCCAGAGTGGGAAAAAGCCGGTGTGCAGTTTGTCTCGGATGTGACCCCCTATGAGCTGATGAAGCTGAGGCTGCTCAATGCCAGCCATTCGGCAATGGCCTATCTGGGGCTGCTCGCCGGGTATCGCTATACCCATGACGTCATGGCGGACCCGCTGTTCAGTGACTTTATCCGCGCCTACATGGACGAGGACGCGACGCCGGTCCTGGGTGATGTTCCGGGAATGGATCTGGATGGCTACAAGCAGACACTGATCGAGCGCTTTGGCAACCCGCAGATGGGCGACCTGCTCACGCGTCTGGCCAGTGACGGGTCGGGAAAGCTGCCCAAGTTCGTGCTGCCAACGGTAGAGGGGGTTGTTGAGCGGGGCATGCCCCTCAAGCGCGTGGCATTGATTCTCGCTTCGTGGGCCTGCTACCTTCACCGTCAGGGCAGCGAAGGTGAGGGGGAGGCGTTGCAGGATCCCAACAAGGAACTGCTGCTGGCCGCTACGCGCTCGCGTGCAACGCTGGCAGAAGACCTGCTGGGATTGACCTCGGTGTTTGGCACCCGTCTGCAGGCGTCCCAGCCACTGGTGCAGGCCATTGCTTCGGCCATTGATCGGATCGAAGCGGTGGGCGGCCGGGAAGCCTTGTCGGAAGTGATGGGTACATCCGTGAAAGGAGCCGTGGGACATGCCTAAGGTCATTGCATTCGGAGAGGTGTTGGTGGACCTGCTCGCGCACCCCGACCCGGAGGCCGGATGGTCAGGTTCACTGGGTGAATTCACGGCCTTTCCCGGCGGTGCGCCGGCCAACGTGGCCGCTGCAGTGGCGCGGTTGGGCGGGCACAGTGCATTTGCCGGAAAAATCGGGGACGATGCCTTCGGCACCGCACTGAAGGCGACGCTGGAAGATTTCGGTGTGGATACCGGTGCCGTCTCCGTCGCGCGCGGTGCCAATACGCCCCTGGCGTTGGTGACGCTGGACGCTCACGGGGAGCGCAGTTTTGCCTTTTATCGCACCGCCACTGCTGATCTGAAGTTCTCTTCTGAGGATCTGGATGCCGTTCCTTTCACCGGTGGCGATATCCTTCACGTCTGTTCCAATACGCTGACCGAGGCCCCGATCCGGGTCGTGACCGAAACCGCCGTGGCCCGGGCGCGTGATGCAGGGTGCCTGATCAGCTTGGATGTCAACCTGCGCCCCGGGTTGTGGCCGGCGGGAAGTGACCCGCTGACGGCCATTCAAGCACTGGCGGAGCAGGCGGATGTGATCAAGCTTTCCCGTGAAGAGCTCGATTTCGTGAGTGGGGCGCGCAGCGAGTCTGATTGGCTCTCGGCCATGCAAGCGGATCGGGCCCGCCTGATCGTGGTCACCGATGCGGATGCGCCCGTCCGGGTGTGCCTGCGTCATGCGGAGCATGAGGTGAACCCGCCCGCCATCGAGATGACAGACAGCACCGCTGCCGGAGATGCCTTTGTGGGCGGGTTGCTGTATCGGCTGGCGCAGTCGGGCCTTCGTCCTGAAACACTGCCCGGTTGGCTCGAGGACGCAGAGGCTGCATTGCTGGAAAGCGTGCGCTTTGCCTGCGCGTGCGGCGCGTTTGCCGCGATGCACAAGGGGGCCTTCACCTCGCTGCCTTCTGTGGACGATCTGGCCAGGCACTTCCCGGGCCTGACAGACTTGACCTGACCGGTATCCTTGCGCAAGGTAGGGGCCTCGAAGCAGACAAGACGAGGCTCCCGTGATGGCTACAGACTGGATCGACATCGGCGTCAACCTCACCAGCAAACGGTTTGACAGGGATCGCGACGCCGTCATTGAGGCGGCCCGCCATGCGGGGGTGGGCCACCTGATCGTGACGGGCACTTCGGTGGAAGAAAGCCTGGGTGCACTGGCTCTGGCGCGGCAGTATCCGGGGATGCTGACCGCCACCGCAGGCTGCCACCCGCACCATGCGGATGGGCTGGATGACGAAGGGCTGGAACGCCTGCGCGAGCTGCAGGCGCAGCCTGAAGTCGTGGCCGTGGGCGAGTGTGGCCTGGATTACAACCGCAATTTCTCCACGCCCGAGGCTCAGCGCCGGGCTTTCGAGGCCCAGCTGGCACAGGCGGTGGATGCCGGCAAACCGGTTTTTCTGCACGAGCGGGATGCCTTCGACGACCAGATTGCGCTCTTGCGGGAATTCATGCCCGAACTCAAGGGTGGGGTGGCGCACTGCTTCACAGGCACGGAGAAGGAACTTGAAGCCTACCTCGATCTGGGACTGTATATCGGCATTACCGGGTGGATCTGCGACAAGCGCCGGGGGCAGCCCCTGTTCGACATCGTCGGGCGTGTTCCGGATGATCGCCTGCTGCTGGAAACCGATGCGCCCTACCTGCTGCCTCACAACCTGCCCGAGCCTCCGCGAGACAAGCGCAACGCGCCGGCATTCCTGCCCTGGGTAGCGGAAAAAGTAGCCGAGGCACGGAAGCAGAGTGTGGAACACCTGGCCTGGCAGACCACCCGCAATGCCCGCCGTTTGTTTGGCCTGTAGTGTCTGGAGCGGTTGCCGGCTGGGGGCACACATCGGTTGCATGTGGATCTAGGTACATTCTGCTAACCGATACGGGCAGAAAAACGCATGCACAAACGCTAAAGTAGAGGGCACAACAACAAACGCCGGTGCTGTATGTCTGGTCCGTCTCGCATGCCCGGGTCGGTCTTTGATCTGTTCAAGATCGGGATTGGGCCCTCATCTTCTCACACCATGGGACCCATGGTCGCGGCGCGTCATTTTGTTCAGCAAATCCCCGCTCTGAATGCCGTGGCCCGCGTCCGTGTGACGCTGTTCGGCTCGTTGGCCGCGACCGGTCGCGGTCATGCCACGGACAAGGCTGTCTTCTGGGGATTGAGCGGATTGTCGCCGCACAGTGTGACGCCTGCCGCTCAGCAACAGGTACTGGAGGCGTTGTCCGAGGGTACTTTGCACCTGGATGGTCGGCACACCCTGCCTTTTGAAACGGCCCGGGATCTCATCTGGGAGCCGGATACCGTGTTGGCGGAGCATCCGAATGCCGTGCGGTTCGAGGCCCTGGACACCCGCGGCGGCGTACTCGCCTCGGAAACGGCTTTCTCCATAGGCGGCGGGGCCGTTCGGTATCAAGGTCAGGCGCCTGACGCGGCAGGGGACGTTGCGAAGGTGCCTTACCCCTATCAGAATGGCGTGGAGCTGGTGCGTCTGTGCAAGCAGCACGGGCTGAGGGTCAGTGATCTGGTGCGTGCGAACGAGCTGGCACGCATGACACCAGAGGCCCTTTCTGAAGGTATCCGGCAGTGCTGGGACGTGATGCAGGCATGTGTGAGGCGAGGGCTGACGCGTGAAGGTACCCTGCCCGGTGGGTTGCGCCTCAGGCGCCGTGCCCCGGGGCTCTATCGCAGCCTCAGCGGAGGGGAATCGGGCAACCTGATCGCCTCCACACTGCCCGCCATGGATTGGCTGAACCTGTATGCCCTGGCAGTCAATGAGGAAAACGCAGCGGGCGGACAGGTGGTGACGGCTCCGACAAACGGTGCGGCGGGCATCATCCCGGCTGTGCTGCATTATTTCGTGCACTTTGCCCGCCCCTTGTCGAATGAAGCGCTTGAGCGCTTCTTCCTCGCCGCCACGGCGGTTGGGGATCTCATTCGTCGGCATGCCTCGATTTCGGGGGCCGAGGTGGGGTGCCAGGGTGAAGTGGGGTCCGCCTGTGCGATGGCCGCCGCAGGTTTGGCGGAAGTGCTCGGCGGCACTCCGAGGCAGGTGGAAAATGCCGCGGAAATTGGCCTGGAACACAATCTCGGGCTGACCTGTGATCCGGTCAAGGGGCTGGTCCAGGTGCCTTGTATCGAACGTAATGCCATTGCGGCAGTCAAGGCAGTCAATGCGGCGCAGATGGCCCTGCGCGGGGATGGCTATCATTTTGTATCGCTGGATCGCGTCATCCGAACCCTGCGCGATACCGGTGCGGACATGGCAGACAAGTACAAGGAGACCGCACGGGGCGGTCTCGCTGTCAACTATCCCGAATGTTGAGAGGGCCGGGACTCACAGCCCATATTTGTTCTTGATGCTGTCGTACAGGCCGTTGTCCTGAATGCGCTTGAGCGCTGCCTGAAGCTTCTGCACCATGGCATCGGAGGTCTGAGGGTTGATGGCCAGATACAGCTCTGTCCGGTTGAATGACAGAACGGGGACGAGACCTTCCACATCGTTCTGGGCCGCCAGATAAGGGCCGGCCAGCCTCTCCGCAATCCACAGGTCTACCTGACCGAGCGCCAGGCGCTTGGGGTTCAGGTCATCACTGTCCAGCAGCGACAGCTTGTAGCCCCGCTCCTCCAGGTATTTGGCCCGCACGGACCCCTTGTAACTGGCAATGGTCAGGTTGCGTGCATCTTCAAGCTTGCTCAGCTTCAGGGTGCTGCCAGGCGGTGCGAAGAGTGTCCAGCGGTTTTCCGCCAGCGGGCCCACCCACTTGAACAGGTTTTCCCGGGCTTCGGTACGCGCGGCACAGAATACGCCGTGATTCTTCTTGCGCAGGGCACGGTCATAACTGTAGCTCCAGTTGCGCAGCTTGATGCTATAGGGCACCTTGGCCTCGGTCACAATGGCCTTCACCATTTCGGCACACAGGCCGGTGATTTCAGCCTCATCGTGCTCAAAGGCTCGCCCTGTCGCACTCATGTTGTACGGCGGGAAGTTCTCGGTATAGAAATACAGCTTTTCGGCCTTGGGCGCGGCCAGGGCAAGCGTGCTGGTCATGGCCAGCAGCAGCGCGACAACAACTTTGCGCATGGTTCCTCCGGATTGGGTCAAGCGGCGTAAAAGGGTATTTTTGTCGTTATAAGGAGTGGTATTGAGTCGTACACCGCCCACAGCGAAGCACACTCTACCGGTTGGCAAGATGTGACACAGTCCGCATTTTCTTGTAGTCCCTAAGGGATACGTGAAACCCGAGGTGTGTGTCAGAGTGTGGTGTCCGGGGAAGACACGCAAATGAAGGCCGTCGGGAGACGGCCTGAATCAGGAGACGGGAGTCGGAGCCTTCAAAGTCCGTACTTGGCGCGGATGCTCTCGTACATGCCGTTCTTGCGAATCGTGTCGTAAGCCTGTTTCAGCTTCTGCACCAGCGCATCATCTGTCTGAGGATTGAGGGCCAGAAACAGCTCGGTCTTGTTGAACGAGTACACAGGCACCAGATCCTCGATATCCTGCTGGGCGGCAAAGTACGGCCCGGCCAGGCGATCGGCTATCCACAGGTCAATCTGACCCAGTGCGAGGCGCTTGGGGTTCAGGTCATCACTGTCCAGCTCGGATACGGTATACCCGCGCTCGAGCAGGTACTCGGTCATCACATCCCCCTTGTAGCCCCCGATCACCAGCCCCTTGGCATCTTCCAGCTTGTTAAGCTTCAGCGTGCTGCCGGGCGGCGCAAAGACCGTCCACTCGTTCTCGGCCAGTGGCCCGACCCACTTGAACAGCGGAGCGCGCTTCTCGGTGTAGGTCGTGCAGAACACACCATGATTTTTCTTTTTGAGTGCCTTGCCGTAGCTGTAATCCCAGTTGCGCAGCTTCATGGAATAGGGCACCTTCGCCACTTCCAGCACGGCCTTGAGCATGTCCGTACACAAGCCGGAGATTCCGTCTGCCTTGTGCTCGAACACACGGCCGGTAGTGCTCATGTTGTAGGGCGGAAAGCTCTCGGTATAGAGGTAGAGTTTGTCTTTCTTGGCAGCGAAGCCGGGTAAGCTGAATGCCAGCGCGATGGCCAGGATGAGGTATCGCATCATTTTAAGTGAGTCCTCTCAGTTGTGACGGTTGGATTATAGTAGCCATTTGGCAGGTTCTCACTCGGCCAACAGGTCTAAATTGATCGTGAAATGAGCGCTTGAGGACAGATTCCGTAACGGAGTGTTACACTGCCCCGAATATTTGAACGGAGGATGCCATGACAGGACAGGGTTCCGGCGGAAACGTGATCGCCGCTATCTGCAGTTTTTTCATTCCGGGACTGGGACAGCTGGTTCAGGGGCGGTTGCTCGCAGCGGCCTGGTTTTTCATCAGTGTATCAGCCTGCTACGCCCTGGCGGCGACGGTCATTCTGATTTTCATGTGGGTACCGGGTGCGTTGTTGCACCTGTGGTCGATTATTTCCGCCGCCCGGTTCAAGCCGGAAGAGGAGGGTTGAGTCATGCTGCAAGTGATCCGGAGCGGGCTGCTGGGGATGCTTTTTCTTCTGCTGTCCGGGTGTCAGAGCACCTACTACGCCGCCATGGAAAAGATCGGGGTCGAGAAACGCGACATCCTCGTGGATCGCGTTGAGAATGCCCGGGATGCCCAGTCCGAGGCCCAGGAGGAGTTTGAGTCAGCGCTCGAGGCTCTGACGACGCTGACCGGGTTTGAGGGGGGCGAGCTCCAGGAGGCGTACGAGACCCTCAAGGCCCGATATGAAGACAGTGAGTCGGCGGCGGAAGAGGTCAGTGAGCGCATCAACAAGGTCGAAGATGTGGCCGAAGCGCTGTTTGACGAGTGGGAAGCCGAAATCAGCCAGTACACCAATGCCCGCTACAAGGCGGACAGTCAGAAGAAGCTGCGAGCGACCCGGGCCCGTTACCAGAAACTGATTCGCGCCATGCGCAAGGCAGAATCGCGCATGAAGCCCGTACTCGCCGCGCTGAAGGACAACGTGCTCTACCTCAAGCACAACCTCAACGCTCAGGCCATCGGCGCCCTGGACAAGGAATTGAGCACGATTCGCCGTGATGTGGAGCGCGTGATCCGTGATACCCGTGCGGCCATCGCCGAGTCCGATGCCTTTATCCGGTCGCTGGATGCCCGTTAGATCCTGACGGGCCCGGGGCTGCCGGGCTCGCTGCATCCCGCAACTGCTGCCCGGCGGCATGACCGCCGCTTCGGCAAGCGCGTATCGTGTTCGCAGGCGGGCGCGTTACCATGAGAAGGCAGGTGATGACGGGCCACCTGCTGCGGGCATGACGCCATGCCAAGCAACCTGCCGCCGTATTCGCCCGATTTGACAGCTGAGGTCGCCATGACGCTCGAAAGCGCCATCACCTTTCTGGTGGCCATTTTCCTGTTCTCCATCACGCCGGGGCCGGGCGCGAGCCCTGCTGCGTACGCCAAAACAGGTGGCCAGGGTCGGGCAGGCGTCGGGTACCGTCATGGCAGGTGCTGGAATCTATCTGATAGCGAGGTCCTGAACTGAATGGGTGACCGGGAATTTCTGGAGCGGGCCGTAGCGTTGGCGGCCGAACATTCTGCCGACGGGGACTGTGGTCCCTTCGGTGCGGTATTGGTCAAGGACGGACGGATCATTGCCGAGGGCTGGAACCGTGTGGTGTCCGGACAGGATCCGACGGCTCATGCGGAAGTCACGGCCATTCGTGCCGCCTGTGAAGCGCTGGACACGCACGAGCTGAAGGGCTGTACGCTGTATTCTTCTTGTGAGCCGTGCCCCATGTGCTTCTCTGCCGCAGTCTGGGCGCGCGTGGATCGTATTGTCTACGCCGAGACCCGCGAGGGGGCCGCACGTGCCGGTTTTGATGATGACCGGCTTTATCGGGCATTGCAGGATTGCGAGCCGGGGCGCCTGGTCAGAATGGAGCATCTGCCATTGGCAAGTGCCACCCGGGTATTCGACCGGTGGCTGGAAAATGATGAGCGCATCGATTACTGATTCGGATCGCTGCCCGTGTGGCAGTGGCGAAACCTACGGGCAGTGCTGCACCCGCTGGCACCGTGGTGAACCGGCACCCACGGCGGAAGCGCTCATGCGCAGCCGGTTCAGTGCCTATGTGCTGGGGCTGAAGGACTATCTGCTGGCGACCTGGCATGCGGACTTTCGACCGGCCACCCTGTCTCTGGAGAACGGCCCGGAATGGGTCAGCCTGAACGTGCTGTCTGCCCGTGAGCAGGAATACTCGGCCCAGGTACATTTTGTCGCCACCTGGCGGCAGGGCGGTCAATGGGGCGCCCTGGAAGAACGATCCGACTTTCTCAAGGAAGATGGGGTATGGCAGTATACGTGTGGCGAGACACACGAGTTTCCGCTCAGACCCGGGCGCAACGACGCCTGTCCCTGTGGCAGCGGTCGCAAGTTCAAGAAGTGCTGCGCAGTCTGACAGAGGCCCGATCAGCCGCCAGGCGTCCCGTTAGCGGGGACGGAAGATCCGCCAGATCATCAGCCCGTCAATGAGTGCAGACGCCACGTAGGTCAGCGCCGCCGCGCGCAGAATTTTTTTGACGACCGGCAGATCCTGCCTGGGCACGTAGCCTTCCGCCAGAATGGGCAACGCCTTGTTGAAACTGGCATCAAACTCAAGTGGCAGCAACGTGGCCTTGAGTGCCAGCGATGCCAGCAAGGCCACCACCACAACAACCAGTCCCAGCGTCAGGATCACGGGGGCCTTCACGATTATCAGAATCAGCGGCGTCACGCCCAGCATCATCTGCCCGAAGCGGGTACAGGCTGTGGCCACCGGCCAGATCCGTCCGTGCAGGCGATAGATCGGTTCACCACGCGCATGCTGGATGGCGTGACCGACCTCGTGAGCGGCCACCGCGACTGCGGTCAGGGATTTGCCGTCATATACATCCGAGCTCAGGCATACGCGGCGAGTCCCCGGTTCATAACGGTTGCTGTCAGGTTGTGGATCCCGTACGACCGTGACGCCATCCAGTGCAAATCGCTCGATGAGATGGCGAGCCAGTTCGCCGCCGGTACCCGGCATGTCCGGAATCGGCGTGCTGTAGCGCTTGAGCACACGCTTGACGAGGTCGGGCGGCATGTGTTGCTTGCGCACTTTCGCCGCGCCAAGGCCTTGCGCAAAGCGGACGGATCACTTG
>RFIV01000279.1 GCA_003695085.1 Gammaproteobacteria bacterium | reverse complement strand
GCCAAGCATCCGGCACACCGCCCCGACATACAGCGTTCCGGCGGCTACCAGCGACCTACCACACGCACGGTGTCGTTGACCTGAGCGCCATCCACATAGCCGATGGCGGCGGGATCAGATGCCACCTTTTGCAGCATGGTCGCGCCATCGGGCACCTCCTCGGGCGGGGTACCCTTGCCAGTGAAGATCAGCTTGGACCAATAGGCTTTCATGGCGCTGTCCGAACGGCCCACGACCTTGTCGTTGAATTCGGAACGCACCGCATCACCTTCAGCGAGGTTGTAGGGCTTGACCACCTGTCCGCCGGGGAAGGTCTTGCTCTTGCCCGTATAAATCCGGGCGATGTCATCCTGGCCGAGTGTCGCCGTATTGGACGGATGAACAATCACGGCCACTTCAGCCAGCACCTGGCCGCTGCCGAACAGCGCCGCCAGCAGGAATACCTTGAGCATATGCGTTTTCATGACCGGCCCCCTCAAAATACCACGTCCACAGCAACCCGCAGGAGATCCACATCCTGCCCTGTCACACCTGCTGAAGTGGTTGCGGCCGGACGATGATCGTCAATCCGGCTCAGCTCAAACTTGGCTGCTGCCGCCGGGTGAAAGTCGTAACGCACGCCCACCGAGTAGGTGCTGCTGTTACGGGCCAGAAATTCAACCCCCTCTGCAAGGGCCTGGCCAGTTGCACCCAGTACAGTCACCATCTGATTCAGCGCGGCATCTTCTGTAGTGGAATCGGCACGTTCAAAAAGCACATAGGGTGTCAGAGCATCAAGACGGTAGCCCGCCGAGGCGTAGAACACCTGCTCGTCAGGAATCAGGTTGTCCCCGAAATTGAGTTTGCGAGCCTCGGATACGAGGACCAGGCTGCCGTTGTCGTAGCTGGCACCCACCCCCATGAACTCGAAATTGTCACGGGTAATATCGAGCTTGCGTGCCAGGTCCGGAAGGGAGCTTGCTACCGCCGCACTGGCACCCGCCATGCCCGTGAACAAAGAGCCGCCGCTGAGCGTTCCGTCCGCCTTGTGGTAGGTCAGGCGCACCGTGAAGGCTTCCCAGGTACCGCTCAATACCAGCCCGGCATAATTCTTCAGCTCCGCAGCATAGGTTCCGGTCGTGCCGCGGATCTCGCTGTCGCTGAATGATCCGGCAACCGCCTGCAATCCGAACTCCACATCCTGAATGTAGCGGCTGTATAGCAGGCTCAGGCCATCAAAGGAGGTGACCGGTGAGCTGTAGAACCCTTCTGGCGGGCGCACCCAGCTATAGGCATAGCCCACGTCCAGAAAATCACTGTACATGTAGAAGGGGATGCGCTGACGGCCGGCATTGACGCGTACCGCCGGTGACACGTCATAGCTCACGTACGCCCACTCGGCCTCGGTATTGTAATCCTCACTGCCACGGGCCAGCAGCTGCAGCGTGGCGCCGAAACCGTCGTCCAGGTCAGCGTTGGCCTGGAGCCCCACCAGTGTATCCGGCTCGAAGGTCAGGTCCTTGTCGTAACCGGCATAGGTTTCCTTGTCCGAGGACGTCAGGCCCCCGGCAATGGTGGCAAACCCGTTGAAGCTGATATCGGCCAGAGCCGCATTGCTCGCCATCAGAGCCCCTGCAATCAAGGATAGGGGTGCTGCATGTTTCATCTGAGTTCTCCTGGTTGATTCCAACGATTTCAAAACAAAAACTAGACGCGGAACAGGCGCGTCAGCGCTTCCATCCTGTCCGCCATCTGTCCCAACACCGTAGACACTTCAGCCATGTCACTGGTGCTGCGGGCCGAAAGTTCCGTCTGATCACTGATCGTGCCCACACTTTGAAGCTGCTCGCCGGAAATCCGCTCCTGCTCATGGGCCAGATGGTCAATCTCTTCATTCAGCTGACGGATCTTCTTGGCAATCTCGCGAATTTCACCCAGGGCCTCTCCCGCCTGTCCCGCCAGCGGCAACGTGGTTTCCGAGCGATCGTGAGCATTGCGGATACTCTGGCTTACAGCATCGGAGGCGGCAATGAGCTCTTCCACCATGCCACTGATTTCTGCCGTGCTGTCCTGCGTGCGGGCGGCCAGACTGCGCACCTCGTCCGCGACCACAGCAAAGCCGCGCCCGGCCTCGCCAGCCCGGGCTGCCTCGATGGCTGCATTCAGTGCCAGCAGGTTGGTCTGCTCGGCAATGGAGCGAATCACATCCACCACCACGTTGATCCGGTTAGTTTTTTCCGCCAGCGCCTGTACCGAGGCATCCGATTCTTTCATCAGGCTGGCCACTTCGGTAATTGAGGTCACCGTTTCTTCAACCGTACGGGCACCGGTATCCGATTTCTGCGACACCGCTTCCGCGGTGCTCAGGGCTTCACCGGCACGACGTGCCACTGTCTGGGCATAATCGGCGCTGGCACTCGCCGCATCCAATGCTTCCTTTGCCTTGAGGCGCTGGGTTTCAATGACCTCGTGGGCGTCCTGGGTCAGGGTACTGATCTTGCGCGCGCTTTCGGCCAGGGGGCGTGCCACCGAAAGGGTGTCCGAGATCACCGATTGCAGTTTCTCGACAAAGGTATTGAACCACTGCACCACCTCACCGATTTCATCCCGGCTGGTCTGAGGCAGACGTACGGTCAGGTCACCATTGTCTTCAGCCATGGATTTGAGGGAATCACGGATCCGCCGCAAGTTGCCCACAATCAGCAGGGACACCGGGATGGCCGTGCCAAAGAGGGCGATCAGGGTCACGGCACCCAACACCATGCCCATGTTCAGCACAAACGCAGAATCCGCCTGAGCTGCTTCAATCGCAGATAGAAAAGTACGTTCATGTTCCTGCTGAAAAGCCTTGAGCCCGGCCGTCACCTTGTCCAGCGCCGCTTTCATGGCGGCCGTGGTGTCCTGAAGTTTTGAAAAGTCCAGCGTGCCGTCAATCATGGCGCGCGAAAACGGCACTGCCAGCGCCTCGTAAGCCCGCAGGTTGTCAACCAGCTGGCCTACCGTTCCGGCGACAGCCGAGTCAATTTCCGCCAGGCCACCCAACAGATTGCGCATGTCGGAAAGCTGGGTCTCGGCATTGGACACCATGTCCTGATCACTCGCAGCCACGGCAGAAGCCAGCGTTTCCTGAACCCGCTCCAGCGTCACCAGGCTTTTCTCTGCCGCCTTGAGCACCGGATATTCCTTGGCGCCCATATCGGAAAGGCGCTGGGTGTTTTCCAGCTCAACCCAGGCCGTCATCGCGACCTGAATAATGAAGGACAGGGAGCCGATCAGCGGGATCAGCAGAATCTTTGTCCGGATGGATAAGGTACTGAACACGGGGTCCTCCCTGATGATACCGATGCATGTAATGTGACAGAATTAACATAAATTTTAGATCGCAATTCATTTATTACCACTGATTTATGTAAAGAATCGCGGGATGACGAAACGCTCCGAAACAGTCCTCCAAACACGAAAAAAGGGGCCGAAGCCCCTCCTCTGATGATGCCGATCACTCAGCCTGAGCAGACTCAGGGATTGAGAATCTTCAGCTCCACCCGACGGTTCTCGGCACGGCCTTCTGCGCTGGCGTTGTCCGCCGCCGGCTGATCCGGGCCATAGCCCCTGGCCGTCAGGCGATCGGCTTCGATCCCCTTGCTCACCAGGTAGTCACGTACCGCCTCGGCACGCTGCTGCGACAGCTTCACGTTGAAGTCGCGGCGACCACGGTCATCGGTGTGGCCGGCCACTTCCACCTTCACGTCCGGGTTCTTGCGCAGCGTCTCGGCCACGTCATCCAGCACGGTCAGAGAAGCCGGTGTCAGGCGCGCAGACCCTGTCTCGAAATTCACCCCTTCCAGGCGGATCACGACCGGAAGCTCGCATCCCTTGGCATCCACGGCCTTGCCTTTCGCGGTGGTCGGGCAGGCATCCAGGCGATTGACCACACCATCACCATCCGTATCCAGCTCACACCCCTGTGCATTGACTTCGGCACCGGTGACGGTTGCCGGGCAACGGTCCTGACTGTTGGGCACACCGTCGCCGTCGTCATCCTTCACCACCGGTTTC
>RFIV01000278.1 GCA_003695085.1 Gammaproteobacteria bacterium | reverse complement strand
CTCCGGCACAGCTTTGCCAGCCATATCCTCGAATCCAGTGGTGACCTGCGCGGGATTCAGGAATTGCTGGGACACGCCCACCTCAGCACTACGCAAATCTATACCCACCTGGACTTCCAGCATCTGGCCGAGGTGTACGACAAGGCCCACCCGCGCGCGCGACGCCGCAAATCTGCAACCGGCAAATCCTGAACTATACTCATTGTCGGACCCACAAAGGCTGAACCTTCATGAGTACGGACGCCCGACGCTGGAAAGAGAAATACCTGCGCAAGCTGGATGAGCTCGACGCGCTGGAGAACCAGTTCCGCAACCAAACCAACCTGCTTCAGCGCACCATAGTACGTGTCAGCCTGGCCGCGGACGGGCTGGACGAAAAGCTCGACCGGCAGCTGGGTGAGCTGCGCGCCCTCATGCGGCAGAACGAGATTCCGGCCAGCGAACTCAAACGGCAGCTCGAAGCCCTGGAAGCCACCCTGCATACACTGGACAATGCCCGCAGCCAGGCTCAGGATGCGCTCCTGAACGCCCTGACCGACATGGTCGAGCAGCTCAATTCACTGGATCTGCCGCGCGACATCCGCAAGGCGCTTCGCCGCTTTGCCAAAAACCTGGACAGCCGTATCGCCTCCTTGCGCGAACACCCGGCATTGTTGCGAGAGCTGGCAGGCCTGCAAGGCCAGACACTCAAACACCTGACCGCACAGAACGCAGGCCAGGACGGCAACCGCCCCGGATTGCTGGGGCGCCTTTTTGGTCGTGGAGACACCTCGGTGGCAGAAGACACCGACGAGCCGAGCACGTCCGATTCCATAACCGAAGGCCCTGATCCGGCCGGGAGACCGGCGAGCGTGCCGGCCGAGGAAACCGAATCCTTTGATCTGCCAGAAGCGGAAATCCCCCCGGAACCCAGTTTTTCAGCCATCGAGGAACATGTCAGCGCCACGCTGACCCACATGGTCAATCAGCTGGACCTGCCCGAACTGGCCGCCCATGAAGCGGAGCGCATTCGCCAGCGCATCGCCCAGGGCCTGAACTGGTATGAGCTCATCCCGGTGCTGGACGACATTTCCAACCTTGTACTCGCCGCGGTGGGCAAAGGACAGCGGGACTTCGAGCAGTTTCTTAAAAATCTCGACGAACGCCTGAGCCTGCTCAATGACTTCCTGTTGCAGAGCGAGTCACGTCGCAGCGACATGCACAACGCGCAGACGCGACTGGAAGAAAACGTGCGCTCGCAAGTCAGCTCCATTTCCGACAGCGTCCGCCACGCCCAGGATCTGGAGTCCCTGAAACAGGCCATCAACCGGCATGTCGATCAGATCATCGAGGCCATGGATACCTTCCGTCAGGAGGACGAGGCCCGGGAACAGGAAGCCCAGGCCGAACTGACCCAGTTGCGTGAGCGGCTCGCCCAGATGGAAGCCGAATCCAGGGAAATCCAGGCACGCCTGCGCGAGGAGCAGCACAAGGCCCGCACGGATCCGCTGACCGGATTACCGAACCGCGAGGCCTTCCAGGAGCGTATCGAACAGGAATATGCCCGATTCAGTCGGTATGGCAACCCGACCACGCTCGTGATCGCGGACATCGACTACTTCAAGCGCATCAATGACCAGTACGGGCACCTGGCCGGCGACAAGGTCATCCGTCTCATTGGGCGTGAGGTCGCCCGCCGCATCCGCACGACGGACTTCATTGCCCGTTACGGTGGGGAGGAGTTTGTCATCATCATGCCCGAGACGGACGCCCCGACAGCGGTTCAGGTCATGGACGCCACCCGGGACATGATCAGCCGCATGCCCTTTCATTTCCGCAAGGAACGCGTGCAAATCACCATGTCATTCGGTGTTTGCGCGTTTGCGCCGGGCATGCGCATCACGGACTGCCTCGAGGCCGCTGACCAGGCCTTGTATGCAGCCAAGACTAACGGCCGGAATCGGGTTGAGTGCGCCGGATCACATAACCCTGCCAATTAGGCAATACGGCCGATTGGCATCACCCTGTTCACTTTTTACACTCTCTCTCCGACCTTATGTAAGTGTTAACCGCCTGGACAGGGAGTACTCGGTCATGCGCCACAAGCCGGACGCCAAAGCCCCGCTGGCGCGCGTCATTGAAAAGCTGGGGCTGAAGAAGCCTCGCCCGGCCACCACAACCGGAAATGCGCGCACCCAGGAAGAAATCGAATGGGAAATGAGTGCACAGGACGCGCTGCGCGTGCTGACCACCGCGCCTGCGCCGGAGCCCGACTCCGTCGCGTACCTGAACACCAGGGCCAGCCGGCCCGGCCCGGAGGGTGGCTTCAGCCCCCAGCGCCATGGCCGGCGCATGGAGCCGGACCCCCATCATCCGGACACTCCCATTGAACCCCCGGAAAGTCTGCGCCGCGCGGAACCGGTGCGCGCAGCCGCACACAGTGCCAGCCCGGCCAACAGGGTGCTGGTCGCCGAAAGCAACGCTGAGCTGCGTCAGACACTGGCCACACTGCTCACCCGGCTCGGACTCGAAGTCATGCAGGCCGAGGATGGCAAGCAAGCGCTGTTCGCTCTGCGGACCACGCCCTTCGCCGTCGCGATTATCGATGTCGGACTCCCGGACATGCCAGCCGAGGCGCTGGTGGCGCGGTTGCGCAAGCTGCCGGAAGGCCCCAACCTGCCGGTCGTACTGACCGCACAGGATGACGCAGCGCTGGATCTGGAGCACAATGACTGGCTGAATATTCACCACTATCTGCTCAAGCCGTTCACCCTGTTTGGCCTGTATCAGACCCTTTCCGAGTTTTGCGCATTGCGCAAGCCCGAGCGCCTCAACCGCCATCGCGGCTCGATCGGTCTGGTCATCGAGAATGATGCCACGCGCTGGATGTTGCGGCGCCTGCTGACCCGCAACGGATTCAACATCACCATCAGTGGCCGCCCGGAGCAGCTGGAAAAATGGCTGATGGTTCAGACCCCCTCCCCCATTGACGGCTGGCTGGTGGATGTCGATCACCCCGCACTTTGCGACAAGGTGCTTGATGAACTGGATCGCATGAGCGACGCACCGGTCATCACGGGGCTGCCGCTCGAGCGCGACCCGGCGGATGAGCAGACGGCCCGGCAATGGGAACGCAAGCTGGTAGAGCGCATTTCACGCCTGATCACACCCTCCCGGCTTCAGGCTGCCGGAGGCGGTACATGACCAGCTTCAGTGGTAGGCAAGTCTGGCAAAGCGGTGTACCATTGAACTCGCCTGACCCACTTGACACTGCAGTGACGCAAACCATGAAATTTCTGATCGCGGATGATCACGGAGTCTTTCGTTGCGGGATCAGCACGATCCTCAACGACCTGTTCGACCATGTCGAGCTGATTGAAACCGCCTCGGCGCGGGAAACGATTGAAAAACTCGAGGCGGAAGGCCCGGTGGACCTGGTATTGCTGGATCTGACGCTGCCTGACAGCCAGGGGCTTGGTCTGCTGCTTGAAATCAAGCGCAATCATCCTACCACCCCGGTTGCCGTCATTTCCGCCTCGGAGGAAGCCTCACTGATCCAAGGCGCCCTGAGAGCCGGTGCCCTGGGCTATATCCCCAAATCCGCCCCCAACGCGGTGATCGCCAGCGCCATGCAGCTGATCCTCAATGGCGGCATCTACGTCCCCCAGGAGCTGCTCAGCCATGCGGAAGACGGCATGCCGCTGCCACAGGATGTCAACCTGACACCGCGTCAGCTGGAAGTGCTTGCCCTGCTGGCAGAGGGGCTGTCCAACAAGCAGATCGGCACCCGCCTGAGTATTGCGCCAGGGACGATCAAGGCACACATTGCCGCCATTTTCCGCGAGCTCAATGTTGTCAATCGCACGGCAGCCGTTCATCGCGCCCGCGAACTGCGTCTGATCTGATCTGATACGAGGCGGTCAGCCCGTCTGACCGGCTCCGGCACCCGATTCCCCGGCCTTGTACGATACGTCCGGTGTCTGCAGAGCCCCCATGCATACCGCCCGCAGATGCGCCGGGCGAATGGGTTTGTGCAGCATGGGATACGGGCTTTCAGCCGCCAGCCGTATCCGTGCGGGGTCCGTATCCCCCGTGATCAACAAGGCCGGCACCTGCTGTCCGATCACCTGCTGAATCGCCTTGATTGCCTGAATGCCGTTGAGGTTGGGGGCGAGGCGAAAATCGGAAATGATCAGCTTGGGTGGATAGCCGGTT
This sequence comes from Gammaproteobacteria bacterium, assembly GCA_003695085.1. Lineage (GTDB taxonomy): Bacteria > Pseudomonadota > Gammaproteobacteria > Pseudomonadales > Oleiphilaceae > Thermohahella. Next base: position 5,052 of record RFIV01000278.1, on the reverse strand, counting down.
TGCCGGCACATGCCCAGTGCCTCGTCCAGCGTTTTTGACAGCATGGGCTCCAGCCCCCAGGACTCGAGCAGTGCCTTCATGCCCACAAGAATCGCCGGATCATCATCCAGCACGAGCACCCGCTGGCCGGGCTTGACCAGATTTTGCGGCAGTGCGCGCGTTTCGGGCTCTACCTGCCGCTCTCCCAGAGGAATCGTCAGTTCGAACCGGGTGCCCCAGCCTTCACGGGATGTCAGTTTCAGGCTATGCCCCAGCAGCTGGCAGGTACGCTTGACAATCGCCAGCCCCAGTCCCAGCCCCTTGCTGCGATCCCGCTCAGGGTTATGCAGCTGAACAAATTCCTTGAAGACCTGGGCCTGCTGGTTGTCGGGAATACCCACGCCCGAGTCCCAGACCACCAGCTTCAGGTGGCCGCGCCCGTAGCGACAGCCGACCAGCACCCAGCCAGACGGCGTATACTTGATCGCATTCCCCACCAGATTGACGATGACCTGTCCGAGCATGCGCGGATCGCTGTACACCCAGTAGCGGTTGCGCACCACGCGCAGGTCCAGTCCCTTTTCGTCTGCTTCGGCCCGAAAGAGGATTTCCAGCCTGTCAAACAGCCGGTCCAGGCTGAAGTGCTGCTTCTCCGGCTTGAGAACCCCGGCTTCGAGCTTCGAAATGTCCAGCAACGAGTTGAACAGTTGCTTCATGGTATCCAGGGACTTGCCGAGGTTCTCGTGAATCTGTCGGCCACGCTCACCCTGCACGTGCGGGTGCAGGGCCTCAAGCAGCAGATTCATGGCGTGCAGGGGCTGGCGCAAATCGTGGCTCGCAGCCGCCAGAAAGCGCGTCTTGTCCTGATTGGCCTTTTCCGCCTCCCAGCGCGCCTGCTTGGCTTCCAGGGCGGCCATCTTGGCTTCGAACTGCTGCCGCAGGAATTTCTTGTTCAGCGCCGTGATTTCTTCAGTCCGCGCCGCGACGCGCTTCTCCAGCAGGCGGCGGCTGTCACGCAGCTCACGCTCGATTTCCTGCCGGCTTTCCAGCGTCCCCTGCAAGCCAATCAACACCTGATTGACAGCGATGGCGACCGCATCCAGTTCATCCTGCGTTCTCAGGTTGGGGTTATAGGGTGCCAGCAGGCGCGCCGGGCGCCGGTAATCGATCTGCTCGAAGAAACCCGAGAGCTTGCGTATGCGCCGGTGTGCGCAGATGTAAAACAACAGCATCGCCCCCAGCAAGCCCCAGAACACGCCAGCGGCCAGCACATACAGCATGGGCAGGAATCCCTGCCACCACAGGGCCAGCGCCTGAGGTGCATTCCATTTCCAGGCGATGACCTCGCCTCCGGGCAGTTCACGCTGAACCGGCAGGTCACGGATCAGCCAGGCGCCCACAGGTGCCAGCCATCCCGGAGCTGCCTCCCGGGGTGTCAGCCGCTGCCAGACAACTGCTCCGGCCGCATCGCCGCCTTCCTCCCGGACGCTGGACAGGGGCAGTGCATGAATCTGCAACGTGCGCGGCAGATCCTGCCCCCCCAATTCGTTCAGGTGCCCGACCCAGTGCGCACGCAACTTGCTCGCTTCCAGCACGCCCAATGCAACGGCGAGCGCCATGCTGCCCACAAGCGCCCACCCGCACAATCCCAGAAGATACTTGCGCCCCAGGCGCCCTGCTACTGCCAACGTCATGTCCCTCGGTCAACCTGCCCCAATGTTATCAAAATCCCCGCGGAACCTCCCGCGCCTATTGACCTGAGCGCGAACTGGGTTACGCTTGAGGTCAGACTCATCACATAGTTCTCCGCATCATGCGCGTCATTTCGATACTGTTCCTGCTGCTCTCTGCTTTGGCCGTGCAGGCCGAGGAGCCGCCACAAGGCGGAGACCTGCTGACACCCTTCGAGCGACAATGGCTGGAAGCACACCCCAACATCCGCATGGCCGGACACCCCCACTGGCCCCCTTTCGAAATGTTCGACGAGGAAGAAAGCTATCAGGGCATGGTGGCGGACTATGTGCGCCTGGTAGAAGAGCGCCTCGGCTATACGTTCTCACATGTCCATTTCGGCAGCTGGACCGAAACACTGGATGCGCTGGCTGAACGCCAGATCGATGCCATTGCCTCGGTGGCCATCACCCCCCGCCGTGAAGGGCGCATGCTGTTCACGGACACCTTCTTCAACTTCCCCATCGTCATGGCCGTGCGCGATGACATGCCCTTTCTCGGCTCGCTGGAGGAACTCGAAAACGAACGTGTTGCAGTGGTGAAGGATTACGCCACGGCCGACTACCTGCTGATCAGCCACCCAAACCTGAACATGCAGTTCGTGCGCTCGCTGGAAGAAGGCCTGCTCAAGCTCTCCAATGGCGAGGTGGATGTGCTCATCAGCAATATCCCCAGTATCAGCTATCTGGTCAATCAGCTCGGGCTGAGCAATATCAAGATTACCGGCATCACCCCCTACACCTATGAGGTGGCCATGGGCGTGCGGACCGAATGGCCCATCCTGGCCAACATACTGAACAAGGCGCTCGCCTCGATCACCGAGGAAGAACATGAGGCCATCTACAAGAAGTGGATTCGATTCAGCTATGAACAGCGCATCGACTACGCGCTGGTCTGGCGCATTGTTGGTGTCGCCTCGCTGGTGGTTTTCATCTTTCTGTACTGGAACCGCAAGCTCAGCCGTGAGGTTGCCGAGCGCATCCGCTCCGAGGAGGCCTTGAGACAGAGCGAAGACAAGCTGCGTCAGGCCATGCGGCACGCAGAACATCTGGCCGAGGACGCCGAGGCAGCCAACCGCGCCAAGAGCGAGTTCCTGGCCAACATGTCCCATGAAATCCGCACGCCCATGAATGCCGTGATCGGCTATACCGAGCTGCTCGAAAACGAACTGACGGGCGAGCGCCAGCGCAGCTATCTGGAAGCCATCAAGAAGGGCTCGCGGGCGCTGCTCACCATCATCAACGACATTCTCGATCTGTCCAAGATCGAGTCCGGCAAGATGCATCTGGAATGGCTGCCGGTCAATCCGAGGCGATTGATCGAGGATATCGCCCATATCTTCTCCGGCCGCATTCAGCAAAAAGGGCTCGCGTTTGATGTGGATATCGACCCGAATCTGCCCGAAACCCTGCTTCTGGATGAGGTCCGCCTGCGCCAGATCCTGTTCAACCTGATGGCCAATGCCATCAAGTTCACCCATGAAGGCCGGATCCGGCTGGCCATTACGGCCACCCCCAACCTGGACGATCCCGGGCACGTGGAGCTGGTGATATCGGTCAAGGATACCGGCATCGGCATTGCGCCGGATCAGCAACAGCGCATATTTCATGCCTTCGAGCAGCATGAAGGGCAGAGCAACCGGCAATACGGCGGAACCGGCCTTGGGCTGGCGATTACCAAGAAGCTGGTGGAAATGATGAACGGTGAGATCGGTGTCGTCAGTCAGCCCGGACAGGGCAGCCGCTTCGAAGTGCGCCTGCACCGGGTCGCCGTGTCCGACCGGCCGGAGATTCGTCAGGCGAGCTCACGCCCTGTCAAGGCCCCCGATTTTGCGCCCTGCACCCTGCTGGTGGCCGATGATATCGAGCTCAACCGCAGCCTGCTGCGCGAGCACTTCAAGGATACATCCGTCGCCATTGTCGAGGCCGTGGACGGCGAGCAGTGCGTCAACCTCGCCCGCCGCCACAAGCCCGACCTGATTCTCATGGATCTGCGCATGCCCCGACTCGACGGTCGTGACGCCATCCGGCTGCTCAAGTCCGACCGGCGCACACGTGCCATTCCGGTCATCGCCCTCACCGGTTCGGCACTGGCCGACGAGATGCCTCGCGTGCGGCAGCTTGGGTTTGCGGATGCACTGCGCAAGCCGGTTGAACGCTCCGTCCTGTTTGCCATGGTCAGCCGCTACCTTCCCCAGAACGAGGCGAAGCAGGCACGCAAGTCCAGCCATCGCAACTTCACCCCCAAGCTGACACGTGCCCAGCTGGCGGATCTGCTCACCGGCCCCGTACGCGATGAGTGGGATGCCCTCAAGGACAGCGGCGATCTGGCGCGCATTCAGGCTTTCGTCAAGCACCTCTCCGATCTGGCCCGGCAGGCCGGTGACACCGAACTGGCAGAGTATGCACAGCGCCTGCAGACCGCCCTGGCCCAGTTCAATCTTCAGACCATGCACGCCGACCTGAGACGCTTTCCCGAGCAGATTGAGCGTCTGGCGAGCGAAATAGGCTGACAATTGTCAAACATTGCAAACACTTCTGTTAATTCAGGTAACAGAATTATGCACCCTGTAAATTGTACGCTAGAATTGTACACAGATTGACCGCTGTACGGGGACGTTGCCATGACCGCCCGCTCACTGCTTGCCACACTCCTGATCGCTCTGGTCTCTGCCCTTCCGGCAGTCGCCGAAACACCGGCTGAGCAAAACCGCATCCGGCTTGCCCTTGCTGCACTGGAAAACCTGCAGGATGACCTGTTCTTCATCGGTTATCAGAGCGTGCAATCAGCAGGCGCAGATGGCCAGACCTACATGCTGCTCGACTTCCGCTATGACGGCCAGACGCCCCGGGAGCGTGACCTCTACGCCAGCATTGACCGCATCTGCCGGACTGTGCTGACCAATACCCGTCTGGTACAGGACTTGTCCAACGCCGGCTATGACATGGTCTCCGTGGCCTTTGACGAGCGCAGCCAGTACGACTGCCTGCCCTGATCAGGCCCTCTGTCTGCGCTGACTGAGTTGCTGGTAAAGCAACACGTAGACCGTGGCCAGTATCAATGCCGCTGCGGTCCCCCACCCCACGCCCCACACCGGGTAGGCCAGCGCCACCACGGTGGCATGGGTAATCAGTGCCCCCAGACCCGCGGGATAGTACCGGGCCAGCGTTCGCACCGGATGCGGCCCATAACCCGCATGAATCAGTACCAGCATGGGAAAGAATGTGATGGGGAAGGCTGACAGCAACCCCGCCCAGTCGGGCCCGACCCACTGAGCGGCCCCGGTCACGGCCAGCACGATGGCGGCCGATACCAGCGCCCGCACCCCCAGCAAGAGCCAGG